>JAEWCK010000357.1 GCA_023390675.1 Pseudomonadota bacterium | reverse complement strand
CTTCGCGCCCTGGCGCGCGAGATAGAGCGCGTGCGCGCGCCCGAGGCCCCCGCCCGATCCGGTTACGATTGCGACGCGACCCGCCAGCGACATTCGGCTCTCCCTGCTAGTGATTGGCGGCATTCGTAACGCCGCATACATTCACTCGCAAGATAGCGAAATCAGCCCTGCTTCTTGCAGATCGCGAAGAAACCCGCGGCGAGGAAGCTCGCCATCCGCTCCTTGATCGCCTCGAAATCCTCGGAGCGGCAGATCCCGCCCGAGAGCTTGTCGATGCGCCCGGTGCGTGCGAGCGACAGCGTCAGCGCGCCGGTGACGAAGTGATAGCCCCAGAAGATGTCCTCGTCGGCGCAGCCGGGCAGCGCCTTCTTGAGCAGCCCGATCAGCCGCAGCACGACGGGATCGAAGTGATTGTCCATCAGCTCGGCGCCCCAGGCCGGGGTATTGGCCACCTGCGCGGCGAGCTTGGCATAGTTCTTCCAGCTTTCGCCGCCCTCGATATAGGTGTCGAGATCGGTGTCGAGGAATGCGCGCAGCGCGCCTTCGACCGTGGGCTTGCCGCCGGTCGCCTTGTCGTACTCGTCGAGCGCCTGCATCCGGCGCCCGCTGGTCACCACCGCGCGGCGCGCGAAGACCTGGTCGAACAGCGCCTTCTTGTCGTCGAAATAGTAATTGAGCAGCGTGTGGTGGACGCCGACCTTCTTGGCGACGTCCTTCAGTGTCACGCCGTACAGGCCGTGCTGCGAAAACAGCTCCTCGGCAGCATCGTAGATCTGCTCCATCGTCTCGGCGCGCTGCTCGGCCTTGCGGGAGCGGCGAACGGGCTTGGCTGCTTGCGTCACGCTTCCGTCCATCCCGCCTGGAGGGGGCAGCGTCAAGTCCGGCGCAGATATTCACACACGTGATAGTGTGTGTTGACAGATTCGCGGGCTTGCGCGCAGGATGCCGGAAAGGCGGATAGATACCGCCAGGGAGAGGATGCGTGCAAACAGAGGCCCCCGCCAGCCGCCGCTGGATCGTGCTCGTCACGCTCACCTTCGTCTATGTCCTCAACTTCCTCGACCGGCAATTGCTCGGAATCCTCGCCAAGCCGATCCAGGATTCGCTCCATATCACCGATGGCCAGCTCGGGCTGATCGGCGGGCTCTATTTCGCGTTTTTCTACTGCTTCATCGCGATTCCCGTCGGCTGGCTCGCGGACCGCACCAATCGCGTGACGATCCTCTCGCTCGCCTGCGCGATCTGGAGCGCCGCGACCGCGGCGTGCGGCCTCGCGACCAGCTATCCGCAGCTCGTCGTGGCGCGGATGCTCGTCGGCTTCGGCGAGGCGGGCGGCGTGCCGCCGAGCTATGCGCTGATCACCGACACCTTCCGTCCCGGCGAGCGCGGGACGGCATTCGGCATCTACAATCTCGGGCCGCCGATCGGCGCGGCGCTCGGCATCGCGTTCGGCGCGTCGATCGCCGCGACGTTCGACTGGCGCGACGCCTTCATTGCGATCGGCGTGGTCGGGATCGTCGCCGCGATCGCCGTGCGCATCATCATTCGCGAGCCCGCGCGGGGCGCGACAGACGTCGCCCCCGTGGCGCAATCGGGCAAGGCGCCTTTCCTGGGGACGATGGGGATGTTCTTCACGCACCCCATCCTCATGCTCGCGGCATTGGGCAGCGGCGCGACGCAATTCGTGACCTATGGTCTCGGCAATTTCGCCGTGCTGTTCCTGATCCGCGAAAAGGGCATGACGTTGCCGGAGATCGCGCTCTGGTACGCGATCGTCGTCGGCGTCGGGATGAGCGCGGGGATGATCTTCTCGGGGCGCGTGATCGATCGGCTCGGCCGCAAGTCGCGCACCGTCTATGCGCTGGGGCCGGCGCTCTCGCTGATGGTCGCGATGCCGCTCTATGTCGCGTTCGTCTGGGCGCCCGGCTGGCCGCTCGCTTTGGTGCTGCTCACGCTCGTAAATTGCTTCAACTATTTCTACCTCTCGGCATCGGTCGCGTTGGTGCAGGAAGAAGTGCGCCCGAACCAGCGCGTACTCGCGGGCGCCTTGCTGCTGCTGGTGATGAACTTCATCGGTCTCGGGCTCGGCCCGACCTATGTCGGCGCCGCGAGCGACTGGTTCAAAGCGCATGGCTGGGAGCATGCGCTCCAGCTCGCGCTCTACACGCTGACGCCTTTCTACCTGATCGCGATCGTGCTGTTCTTCACGCTCGCCCGCATCCTTCGCAACGAAACTCGTCCCGCCGCAGAGGTGTTCGCATGAAGCCAGGTCGTCTCGCCGCCATCGCCGCGCTCGCGCTGGCAAGCCCCGCCTTCGCGCAGGAACCCGTCGTCAATGCCCCTTCGGGTTCGGTGCAGGGGACCCTCGACGGGAGCATCCGCGAGTTCAAGGGCATTCCCTATGCCGTGCCGCCGACGGGCGGGATGCGCTGGCGCCCGCCCGCGCCGATGCAGCCGTGGAAGGGCGTGCGCAAGGCAGTCGATTTCGGCCCGGCCTGCGTCCAGCCGCAGGGCAAGAGCCAGTCGGTCTATTCGCCCGCCGCGCCGCTCCCGGTGAGCGAGGATTGCCTGACGCTCAACATCTGGGCGCCGGCGAACGCGAAGAATGCGCCCGTCTTCTTCTGGATCCACGGCGGCGCGCTCACCTCGGGATCGAGCCGCGAGCCGATGTACGACGGCAAGCGCCTCGCCGGGCAGGGGCTGGTCGTCGTCTCGATCAATTATCGCCTCGGCGTGCTCGGCTGGCTCGCGCATCCCGCGCTTTCCGCCGAATCGCCGCAAAAGGTCTCGGGCAATTACGGTCTGCTCGATCAGATGGCGGCGCTCGCCTGGGTCAAGCACAACATCGCCGCGTTCGGCGGCGATGCCGGCAACGTCACGATCGCGGGCGAGTCCGCGGGCGGGCTCAGCGTGCTCTATCTGCTCGAATCGCCGCTCGCGCGCGGCACCTTCTCGAAGGCGATCGCGCAGAGTTCGTACATGGTCTCGATGACCGGGCTCAAGAAAGCCGCCAACGGCTGGCCTTCGGCCGAGGCGCAGGGGCAGATGCTCGGCGGCGCGCTCCAGGCGCCCGATCTCGCCGCGTTGCGCGGAATGGACGCGCAGGAGATCACCGACAAGGCGGCCGCGGCAGGCTTCTTCCCCTTCGGCGCGGTCGACGGGCTGGTGCTTCCCGAGCAGATGGTCGAGGCGTTCGACAAGGGACATCAGGCCCCCGTCCCGGTGCTTGCCGGCTTCAACCAGGGCGAGATCCGCTCGCTGATGGCGCTCGCGCCCAAGGCGCCCGGCAGCGCCGCCGAGTACGAGAAGGGCATCCGCGAGCGTTACGGCGAGTTCGCCGACGAATTTCTCCGCCTCTATCCCGCAGCGGACTACAAGGAGAGCATCATCGCGACGACGCGCGATGCGCTCTACGGCTGGACCGCCGAGCGGCTCGTACGCAAGCAGACCGCAGCCGGCCAACCGGCCTATCTCTACCTCTGGGATCACGGCTATCCGGCGATGGACGAGGCGGGGCTGCACGCCTTCCACGCGAGCGAGCTGCCCTATGTCTTCGGCACGATCGACGTGCTGCCGCCGCGCTGGCCCGCGATCCCGGCGAGCGACCGTGCGATGTCGGACGCGATGCTCGGCTATTGGGCGAGCTTCGCCAGGACCGGCACCCCCGCTGCTCCGAACGCGCCCGCCTGGGCGGCCTATGGCAGCGCGGGCAACTTCATGCACTTCACCGACAAGCCCGTGGCCGAGACTCACCTGATGCCGGGCATGTACGACCAGTATGAGGCCGTGGTCTGCCGCCGTCGCGCGGCGGGCGTGGGCTGGAACTGGAATGTCGGGCTCAATTCGCCCAGGCTTCCGGCCAAGGCGCCGGGGTGCAACTGAGCCTCCAGTCCGTCACCCCCCGGCATGGCGCCGGGGGTGACGGACCGGCCCTGGTGGCTTACCGCGCCGCCTTGCTCGCCGCGATCCGCCCCTCGGCATAGTCCGCGCGCAGCCGGTTCTTGTCGATCTTGCCCGAGGCGGCGAGCGGCATCGCATCGACTTCGGCGACTTCACCCGGGATCCACCAGTCGGCGACCTTGCCGCGCAGCATCGCGAGCAGAGCCTGCGGGTCGCCGCCCTCGGCCTCGACGATCAGCACGGGGCGCTCGCCCCATTTGTCGTCGGGGCGGCCGATCACCGCGACATGGCGCACCGCGGGATGCGCCCCGACGATCGCCTCGATCTCGTTCGGGTTGATCCATTCGCCGCCCGACTTGATCAGATCCTTGCCGCGTCCGCAGATCGTCAGATTGCCTGCCTCGTCGATCGTCGCGAGGTCGCCGGTATCGAAATAGCCTTCGGCGTCGAGCGCGCTCTCCACGCCGCGGAAATAGCGCTCGATCACGCTATGCCCCTTCACCTTGAGGTGACCGAGGATGCCGCGCTGGGGCGTGAGCGTGTTGCCTTTGGCATCGGTGAGCTTGAGGTCGATCCCCATCACCGGCCGCCCCGATCCCCGTGCGCCGTCGGCCGACGAGCCCTCGGGTGCGATCGTGCCGAGCGGCGAGAGCTCGGTCATCCCCCAGCTGGTCTGCACTTCGGCGCCGAGCCGGTCTTCGAGCCGGCGGATCAGGGCCTCGGGGCAGCTCGATCCGCCGATCAGCACGCGCTCGAGCGTCGGCAGGTCGCCGCCCGTGGCCTCGGCATGGTCGGCGAGCCCCAGCCACACCGTCTGCACGCCCACCGCCACCGTCGCGCCTTCGTCGCGGATCAGCCGCGCGAGGCTCGCGCCGTCGATCGCGCGCCCGGGCAGGATCAGCTTGGCGCCGACGGCAGGCGCGGCGAAGGGCAGCCCCCAGCCATTGGCATGGAACATCGGCACCGCGAGCAGCAGCGCATCGCGCGCAGTGAGCGCGATGGCGTCGGCCTGGAGCGCGCGCAGCGTATGCAGGTAGTTGGAGCGGTGCGTGTAGACCACGCCCTTGGGGCGTCCCGTCGTGCCCGAAGTATAGCAGAGCCCCGCGGGCGCATTTTCGTCGAAAGCGCCCCATGCGGCCGGTGCGCCGTGCGCCTCGAGCAGCGCTTCATAGCCCCGGACACGCGCCCGGTGCGACCCGAGGGGCTGCGCGTCCTCGTCCGGCGCATCGAGCACGATCACATGTTCGATCGAAGGGCAGAGCGGCGCGATCTCGCGCGCGAGCGGCATCAGATCGGCGGCGACCGCGAGCACCCGGTTCTCCGCCTCGTTGATCATCTGGGCGAGGTGCGCGGGCGTCAGCCGCGGATTGAGCGTATGGCAGACCAGCCCCATGCCCATCGCGGCATAATAGATTTCGAGATGGTGGACGGTGTTCCACGCGAGCGTCCCGACCCGGTCGCCCGACGCGAGCCCCAGCGCGGCGAGCGCCCCCGACATGCGGTTGCTCCGCTCGCGCAGCGCCGCATAGCTCGTGCGACGAACGATGCGCCCCGCATCCGCCTCGACGATCTCGCGCTCGCCGAACCATTTGGCCGCATGATCGAGGAACTTGTCTACTGTCAGGCCGTAGGGCTGCATCAGACTTTCGCGCGCAGTAAGGAAAAGAAATGGCCGCCGGGAGAGGGACGCCCGGCGGCCGGACAGGTGGGATCAGAAAACCTTGAGCAGCTTGATGCCGTACTGGCGCGGCGGGCCGGCGAAATAGAGCCCCGAATTGAGCGCCGCCGGATAATGCTGGTCCGTCAGGTTGGTGCCGTATGCAGTCAGCGTCCAGCTCTTGTGCTGCCAGGCGAGCTGCGCGTTCAGCACGCTGCGCGCCTCGAGCAGGTCGCCGCGCGCGGGATTCTCGAACAGGGTCGCCCATTGCTCGCCGACATGACCGAAATTCACGCGCGGCGTGATCTTGTCGCCATTGCCGAGCGCGAAATCGTACTGCCCGCCCACGTTGAAGGTGAAATTGGGCGCGTAGGTCTGGCGGCGGCCAGCGAGGTTGAGGCACGACACGCTCGCCGGGCCGGTGTTCGGGTTGCACGGCAGCACGCTCGCGGCGCGCGGGTCGGTCGCGTAAAAGGTGCCCAATTCGCTGTGCAGCACGTTGATGCCGGCATCGAGCGAAAGGCCGCCGAGGCGCAATTCGGCCTCGGCCTCGAACCCGTAGATTTTGGTCTCGTCGGGCACGTTCAGTTCGATCCCGAAGGTCGGGAAGGTCGGGTAGCCGATGATCACCTGGAAGTTGCGGTAATCGTTGTAGAAGCCGTTGATCGTCGTGCGCAGCTTGCCGCCCGCCCAATTGGCCTTCCATCCGGCCTCGTACGACGTCACCTTTTCGGGCTCGAACGGCGCGGGCAGGCCGAGGCCCACCGGCACGTTGAGCCCGCCGGGGCGGAAGCCGGTGGCGACGAAGCCGTAGAGGAAGTGATCGCGCGCCGCCTTCCAGCCGATCGAGACCTTGTACGAGAAATTGTCCGATTCGGTCTGCTGCTCGGCAAGGATCGGCGTGCCGTACTGGATCACGTCGACATGATTGATCGATCGGCTCGTCGTGTAGCGTCCGCCCGCCTCGATCTTGAGCGTCGGCGTGATGTTGAAGCCGATCTGCCCGAACGCGGCGAGGCTGCGGGTCAGGTTCTGGCCCTGCAGCTTGTACTGCGCACTCGGCAGGTTGAACGGATAAGCGAGGTCGATGACGAACTCGTAGGGGCGCTTGAAATAATAATCGTTCCACACCCCGAACGCGCCGACCAGCCAGGTGAGGCGCTGGTGGTCAGGCGAGATAATGTTGAATTCCTGCGTGACCTGCTGCTCGTCGACGCTGTCGTAGAAGGTGCTGATCCCCGTCGCGGTGCCGTCGAGGTCGGCGCGGTACATGGTGTTGGCCCATTGATAGCTCGACACCGAGCGGAACTTGACGCCGCCCGCCGTGTCGTACTCGGCCTTGAGGATCGAGCGGACGAACTTGTCGCGCGCGTCCTGCGCCGTGTTGTATTGCTGGTCGAACAGGTCGTGATAGTTCGGGTTCGGCGTGCTGCTGCCATAGGGCAGGAACTTGAAGCTGTTGGTCGCCGGGCTCGCCGGGTAGGCGCCGAAATCGAGCCAGTCGAAATCGGTCTTGGAGAGGATCGAGAAATTATCGCTCGGCTTCCAGAGCAGACTGAGGCGTCCCGCCATCAGCCCCATCTTGCCTTCGTCATAGGGGTAGGGCGCGCCGCCCGGGCCGGTCACGTTGTATAAGCTGTCGCGGCGCTCGGCGAACAATGCGACACGCGCGGCGAGAGTGTCGCTGAGCGGCAGGTTGACCGCGCCCTGGAAGCCGGCGTCGTTGTAATTGCCGTAATTGACGTTGAAATAGCCGTGGTTGCCGCCGCCGATCACCGGATCGTTGGTGTTGACGAACACCGCGCCGCCGGTGGCGTTCTGGCCGACGATCGTGCCCTGCGGCCCGCGCAGCACCTGGATGTTGGCGACGTCGAAATAGGGCTCGCCCTGAACATAGCCGGGGAAGCTCGGCACGCCGTCGCGATAGGTTATCACGCCGGTCGTGGTCTGGGTGTTGTGCTCGGCCTTGCCGATGCCGCGGACGTTGAAGTCGTTGCCCTGGCCGAAATTGTTGACCACGACCGAGGGCATCGCGAACTGGAGCGCATCGACATTGGCGACGCCCTTGTCCGAAAGCTGGGTGCCCGAAAGCACCGAGGCCGAGACCGCGGTGGTCATCAGATTCTCGTTGCGGCGCTGCGCCGTGACGACGATCTCGTTCTCGTCGGTCTGGTCGACGTCCGCCGAACTGGTTGCACTCTGTTCGGGCGAAGCGGCGGTCTGCGCCGCGGCCGCGCCGCTCCACAACAGCGCCAGCGCCGACGCGCCGAGCAGCAAAGGACGATTCTTCATCGGTTTCCCTCCCACATCACTTCTCCAGCACGCGCTCTCCGGCACGATGCGCGAAAAGATGCCGCAAAGATCGAGGGCTTGCAACACTAATTCTCTTACGAGTGAATATCCGTGTCGGGACATGTTCGCGCGGCGCCGGACGCGCGGGGTCGACAGGATCGGGGAGGGAGGGGCGGAAGCTAGCCGGGCGATCCCGGCCGCGGCCCGGTCGGAATCGGGCGCCGCGGGAAGGGCTGGCTCGCGTTGGCCGCATTCCACAGTATGCTCGCTAGGACGATCGACGCCTGGCGCATGTCGTCCGCCACGAGATGGTCGAACGTGTCCATCGTCGTGTGGTGCATCCGGCCATAGTCGTTCCAGTCCTGGATGAACTGGAAGCCGGGCAGCCCGGTCATCTGCAGGAAGTCGTGCTCGGCGCCGCCATCGGCATAGGCCGCGACGGTCGACGCACCTTGCTTCGCGAACGGCGCGAACCACTGGCGGAACACCGGGATCGCCGCGAGATGCCCGTCGGCATAGATGCCGCGGATCTTGCCCGCGCCATTGTCGAGGTTGAAATAGACCGACAGGTCGTTCCAGCCGGGGCGCGGCACGATCGGCCAGGTGTCGGCCCAGGTCAGGAAACGCTCGTACGCCGAGCGTCCCGCGGGAACGCCGCGCGTGGCGTAGTTCTTCTCGGTGAAGGCAAGCAGCCCGAGCATGCCCTGCTCCTCGGCGCCCCACAGCACGAAGCGGATCGTGCGCTTCGGCTTCGGCATCTTCGTGAGGATGCGCGCCGCCTCCATCACCATCGCCACGCCGGCGCCGTCGTCCGCCGCCCCATCGGCCGCCGCCGCGCTGTCGAGATGCGCGCCGGCCATCACATAGGCGGCCTTGGGATCGCTGCCGGGGATCTCGGCAAAGATGTTATAGGCTTGCGGATCGCTGTCGTCGAAATGGACGCGGGAATCGATCTCCAGCTCGGGCGCCTGCCCCAGCTGGACGAGGCGGACGAGCCGGCGATAATCCTCCACCGCCATGCCGACGCCCGGCAGCAGCGGCGTCTCTCCCACGGCGAAGCCCTTGCCGTCGCTCATTACCAAGGTGCCGTCGAGCCGTGACATCGAGACCCAGGCGAGCGCGCCCTCGGCCTTCAGGAAGCGGTCGAGCGCCTTGGGGAAGCGCGAATATTTGTCGATGATCTTCTCGCTGTCGGCGGGCGGGATGCTCGCGGGCCTGGCCGCTTCCATTTCGGCGAGCTCGGCATCGGACTGCGCCGCGGCGACGGGCGGGGTGTGCGCCGCGTCGGGCGGCGAGACGAGCACGATCCGCCCCGCCAGCTTGCCGCGCCATTGCGCGAAATCGGCTTCCTTGCTCATCGGCGCAAAGATCACCGCGCCGCGTACGGGGCCGGGTGTCGGCGGCGTCCAGCTGATCGGCAGCGCCGCGAGCCTCGCGGGGCGCGGCGCCACCATGTGGACGCTCGATCGCTCGATCCACCAGCCGCGGCCGAAGTCGAAGCCTTCCTTGTGGATGTTGGCGAGGCCCCATTCGCGGAAGCGCTGCTGGGTCCACGCCTCGGCCTCGCGCGCGCCGGGCGAATTGGTGAGCCGCGCGCCGATCACGTCCGCCAGATATTGGGCGGTCGCCATCACCTCGCTGCGCTGCGTGCCCTCCTCTGCGATCCGCGCCAGCGCGGCCTCATCAACCGATTGCGACGGCGCGGTCGCGGCAAGCAGGAGCGCCGTCGCAGCGGCCAACCGGGGGATGATCATCGGCGGTTCCCTCCCCGTCACCACGATTTGCGCAGCGATACGCGGAGGAAACGCCCCAGCGGAGAGTAGTTGGTCGAATCGTAGTTCACCACCGCATCGTCGAGCGGGGTGAAATAAGGCGGTCGCGCGTCGGCCACGTTCTGCGCCGACAGCGTCAGCTCCACGCCCTTGAACGGCCCCTGCGCCGCCGGCACGCGCCAGATCAGGGTCAGGTCGAGCGTCGCCATGTCGTCGCCGCGCAGCGCGGGGGTCTGGGTCGTGTCGAGCAGATGACCGACATAGTTGACGTACGCCGTGCCCGTCAGCGCGCCGAACCGGCCGCTGACGCCGCCGCGCGCGCGGAAATGCGGCGGGAAGAAATTGGTCCCCGCGCGCTGGATCGTGGGCGCGGCGGCGCTGTTCTTCTGGCTGCTCGTCAGCCACGCGCCGAATCCCCCGATCGTCACTTCGCCGCTGCCCACCGGGATCGTGTAGCTGCCTACCAGATCGACGCCGTGCAGCTGCTGGCGCGCGGCGTTGATCAGCGCGCCGTTGGCGATCGCGACGACATTGGCCGGGTTGTAGGGGCCCGCGCTGGTGGTGATGCCGTTGGGGTCGCGCGCAATCAGCGCCGCCTGCTCGGCCGGCGTCGGGTTGTACTGGATGAACTCGGCGAGCGCCGGGCTGCTGAGCGCGGCGAAGGGGGGAATCAGCGGCTGGACCACGCGATCGCGATAATCGACGTCGAACCAGGTCGCGGAAAGGTGCAGTCCCTCGATCCACGCCGGATCGAGCTCGAGCGTCGCGGACAACGTGCGTGCGCGTTCGGGCCCCAGATCGGGATTGCCGCCCGAGGTGACCAGCACCGTCGCCGTGGCTGGATAGCCGGTGCCGCCGCGCTGGCTGGCGCGCGCGAGCAGCACGTTGAAGCCGGTGAATTGCTGGTACAGCGTCGGCGCCTTGAACGAGCGTCCCCAGGACAGCTTGAATCGCGCGCCCTCCACCGGCGCATAGACCAGCCCGAGCTTCGGCGTGGTCACGCCGCCGAACCGGTCATATTCCTCGTGGCGAAGCGCAGCGGACAAGGCGAGCTCGCGGAGCAGCGGCATCGCGTTGGCGCGCGAGACGAGCGGGACCGAGAGCTCGCCGAAGCCGTAATAATTGCCGCGCGCGCCGACGAACGTGCTCGCCGCGCTCCCCACCAGCACGCGCTCGAACCGGTTGTGGCGATAGCCCGCGCCCAACGCCAGCCGCACGTCGCCGCCGGCCAGCCGCAGCAGCTTGCCCTCGAGATCGAGCTCGCCGCCCCAGGCGCGGTTCCTGTAGAAGCTCTCGACTCCCAGATTGTCGCCGGTCGCCTTGTCGATGAAGTCGTCGAAGCGATGCGTGTTGTCGGCGCCGGTGAAGGCGGAAAGCGTGGCCTTCCAGTCGCCGCCCGGTTCGAGCTTCAGATTGGGCGAAAGCGCGTAGCTTTCGGTAGTGAAGCGCGTCGGCGCGGCGAAGTCGGGATCGGAGAATTCGGCGCCTTCGCTGTACCGATGACTATAGAGCGCATCGATCGAGAAGGTCAGCGCCGGCGAGAGATCCTGATGCGCGGTGACGAGGCCGCTGTAATGGCGTTCGGCGTCGAGCAGCGTGTTCGGCTCGATCACGTAGCGCGTATAGTCGCGCTGGCTCGATCGCACGGCGTTCTGCCGCTCGTACTGCACCGCCGCCAGCACGCCCCCGGTGCCCCAGCGTCCGCCGCCCACGCCCTCATAGGCTTGCTGGAACCCGCCGCCGCGCGTCGCGCCGCCGAACGTCACGGTGGTCGCGGCGCCCTGATAGTCGCGCCTGAGGATCACATTGGCGACGCCCGCCACGGCGTCCGACCCGTAGATCGCCGAGGCGCCGTCGGCCATCACGTCGATCGACGCGACGGCGTCGAGCGGGATCACCGAGATATCGACCGCCTGCGAATTCGAATCGTAGGCGAGCCGCCGCCCGTTGAGCAAGGTCAGCGTCGCATCGGGGCCCAGCCCGCGCAGGTTGAGCGCCGAGGAGCCGCTGACATTGGTGTTGGCGTTGTCGCCCGTCTGGAAGCGCGATCCCGGATTCTGCCCGCCATTATAGTTGCTCGGGATGTTGCGGATCACTTCACCGAGGTCGCGCTGGCCGGCCTCGCGCATCTGGCGCTGGGTCACCTGGACCACGGACGAGGCGATCGGCGCGCCTGCGATGTGCGTGCCGGTGACGACGATCTCCTGATCGGCCGGAGCCACTTCCTCGGAGTCTTCCGCGGCTGTCTCCGTCTGCGAGGTCCGGGCCGCCGCGACCACGACATAGACTCCGCGCGCGCTGCGCGACACCGACAGTCCCGATCCCTGGATCAGCGCGGCGATCGCGCCGTCGGCGGTATAGGTGCCGCTCAGCGCATTGCTGCGCTTGCCGCGCACCGTCTCGCCGCGAAACACGACTTGCTGGTGCGTCGCGTTCGCCAGCGCCTTGAGCGCCGATTCCATTCCCTGCGCCGGGATGTCGAGCCGGTAGCTCGTCTGCGCGTGCGCCGGGGCGCATACGCAAACCGCCGCTACCGCGGCGCCGGTGCGAAGAAGGCCGATCGAGCGCGTCATTCCTTGTCCCCCTGCCACGCCTCCCGTCGCCGGAAGCTTCGACATGGAAACGCGCGAAACCTCATGTAGCGAAACGGTCAGGGCGCCGCGGGGGCGAGCACGATCGTGTCGCCGCGCTGCTGCCGGCGCAGTCCGTAGAGGGTCGCCACGCCGTCGACGAAGCCGTCGGTGTCGCCCGCGTTGAACGCGCCGCTCACCGGCAGCGCCGCGGTCGCCGGGTCGTCGATCGCGAGCCGCGTCGCCGAATAGCGGTTCACGCGTTCGATCGCGACCCCGAGCGGCTCGTCGGAGAAGACCAGCTGCCCCTGCTCCCACGAAAGCGTCCGCGCCGCATCGACTGTCTCGACGCGCGCGGGCGCCGTGGCGAAATTGGGGACGACGAGCGAAGTGCCCGGAGTCAGCGCGCGGTCGGCGGGCATGTGCGGGCTGCCCCTCAGCATCACATGCCGCGGCGCCTGATCCGCCGGCCCGTCGTCGAGCAACGCTACCGCGCCTTCGTAGAGTACCACGCGCGTCTCGGTTCCGAGCAGCTCGACGCTGAACGCGGTCCCGGTCGCCACCACCATATGGTCGCCCGCAGTGACGGTGAACGGCCGCCGCGGATCCTTGGCGACTTCGAACCGCGCGCGTCCCGAAAGCAGGCGCAACGCGCGCCGCTCGCCGTCGTAGCGCACCTCGACGGCGCTCGCCGCGTCGAGCGACAGCCGCGATCCGTCGGCGAGCGCGACCACGCGCCGCTCGCCGATCGCAGTCCGATAGGTCTCGCCGCCTGGCTGCAGCCAGAGG
>JAEWCK010000353.1 GCA_023390675.1 Pseudomonadota bacterium | reverse complement strand
CCCCGGCCCCCCCCCCAACGCGGGAGGGGGACGGCCCCCACGTCGTCGCGATCGATTACGGGTCGAAGCGCAACATCTTCCGCAACCTCGTCCGCGCCGGGGCGAAGGTGACCGTGCTCCCCGCGACCGCGACGTTCGAGCAGGTGATGTCGTTCGCGCCCGACGGCTTCTTCCTCTCGAACGGCCCGGGCGATCCCGCGGCGACTGCCGAATATGCCGTGCCGGTGATCCGCCAGCTGCTCGAGACGGGCAAGCCGCTGTTCGGCATCTGCCTCGGCCACCAATTGCTCGCGCTCGCGGTGGGCGGCGAGACTTCGAAGATGTTCCAGGGGCACCGCGGCGCCAACCATCCGGTCAAGCGCATTGCCGACGGCGCGGTCGAGATCACCAGCATGAACCACGGCTTCGCGGTGCTGAGCGAAAGCCTGCCCGCGAACGCGCGCGAGACGCATGTGTCGCAGTTCGACGGATCGAATTGCGGCTTCGAGCTGACCGACCGACCGGCGTTCAGCGTGCAGTACCACCCCGAGGCGAGCCCGGGACCGCAGGACAGCTTCTATCTGTTCGAGCGGTTCGTCGGTATGATGCGGTGAAGCCCGCGGCGCTCCTCCTCGCCGCGCTGACGCTGTCGGCGTGCAACGGCTATACGAGCTACGCCGAGGCGGCTTCGCCCGGCGGCAAGCGGACGGCGCTGCTCACGCGCCCGAACGGCAGCATGGAGCCGATCTATTACTCGGTGCGCGTCAAGGGTAGCGGCGACTGCATCGCGGCCAAGCTCGAAGGCTATGAGGCCGAGAGCTGGGTGCGGATAGCGTGGACCGGCGAGGACGCGCTGACGATCCGCTACGGCGTCCCGCTCGGCCGGGGCATGAAGCCGGTCGCTCCCCGGCCTGCGACGGGCGAGGGCGCGTGTCAGGGGATCAAGCTCACGATAGCCGAAGACCCCAGCCTCGCCCCGCCGCCGTCGCACAATGCGCCGGGCTATGCCAACGTCCAATACGATCCCAAGGACCCGTACAAGGGCGGCGCGCTTCCCGCAAACAGCGCGCAGCGGGGGCGGGAAGGGGCTGATCCGGCTGTAGGGAAAACGGAGGCTGTCAATGCGACCGAGTAACGCGCGCGAGACGCACGTGTCGCTGTTCGACGGACCGAATTGCGGCTCCGAGTTACCGACCGGCATTCTCGGTGCCATACCACCCCGAGGCGAGCCCGGGGCCGCAGGACAGCTTCTATCTGTTCGAGCGCTTCGTGGGGATGATAAGTGACGCTTGATACCGCCGCGCGCCTGGAAATCGAGCGCGAGCTGGCAAATGCCAAGAAGCTGCCCGAATTTTCGGGGGAGAAGTTCTACCTGACCTACTATTTATCGGGGCGACCCGAAGCCTTGTCCGAGCTTGTCGAGCCGTTGACGGCCGCGAGTTGTACAAACCTGACCGATTCGGAAGGCGGCTTCATGTATCCCAAGCAGCCATCCGCCTTTGATGCGGACGAAATTATCCTGTTGATCGAAGATGTTAGATCGATCTGCGAGGCCCATGCCGTCGATGTTTTGCACGTCGATCTGGACACCAGCGTCGACCCCGAGCGCACGGCTTTTCAGACCCTTATCGAGTTCGACTGCTAATGCCCAAACGCACCGACATCTCCTCCATCCTCGTCATCGGCGCGGGGCCCATCGTCATCGGGCAAGCGTGCGAGTTCGATTATTCGGGCACGCAGGCGATCAAGGCGCTCAAGGAAGAGGGCTATCGCATCGTCCTGGTCAATTCGAACCCGGCGACGATCATGACCGATCCCGAGCTGGCCGATGCGACCTATGTCGAGCCGATCACGCCGGCGATCGTGGCGAAGATCATCGAGAAGGAACGGCCCGACGCGGTGCTGCCGACGATGGGCGGGCAGACCGCGCTCAACACCGCGCTCGCGCTCGCGCAGGACGGGACGCTGGCGAAGTTCGGCTGCATCATGATCGGCGCCGATGCCGAGGCGATCGACAAGGCCGAGGACCGCCAGAAGTTCAAGGCGGCGATGGACAAGATCGGGCTGGAGAGCGCGCGCTCGGCGATCGCGCATTCGGAAGCCGAGGCGCTGGAGGGATTGGAGAAGGTCGGGCTGCCCGCGATCATCCGGCCCAGCTTCACCCTGGGCGGCACCGGCGGCGGCATCGCGTACAACCGCGAGGAATTCATCGCGATCGTGCGCAACGGGCTCGATCTCTCGCCGACCAACGAAGTGCTGATCGAGGAATCGCTGCTCGGCTGGAAGGAATATGAGATGGAAGTGGTCCGCGACCGCGCGGACAACGCCATCATCGTCTGCTCGATCGAGAATGTCGATCCGATGGGCACGCACACGGGCGATTCGATCACCGTCGCGCCGGCGCTGACGCTGACCGACAAGGAATATCAGATCATGCGCAACGCCAGCATCGCGGTGCTGCGCGAGATCGGGGTCGAGACCGGCGGATCGAATGTCCAGTTCGCGGTCAATCCCAAGGACGGGCGGCTGATCGTCATCGAGATGAACCCGCGCGTCAGCCGCTCCTCGGCGCTGGCGTCCAAGGCGACCGGCTTCCCGATCGCCAAGGTCGCGGCCAAGCTGGCGGTGGGCTACACGCTCGACGAGATCGAGAACGACATCACCGGCGCGACCCCGGCGAGCTTCGAGCCGACGATCGATTACGTGGTCACCAAGATCCCGCGCTTCGCCTTCGAGAAGTTCAAGGGCGCCGAGGCGGTGCTGGGCACCGCGATGAAGTCGGTGGGCGAAGTGATGGCGATCGGGCGCTCGATCCACGAATCGCTCCAGAAGGCGCTTCGGGGCCTCGAGACCGGGCTTTCGGGCTTCAACGACGTCGAGCGGCTCAAAGGCGCGCCGCGCGACGTGATCGAGGCCGAGCTTACCGTGCGCTCGCCCGACCGGCTGCTGATCGCCGCGCAGGCGCTGCGCGAGGGCTTCAGCGTGAGTGAAGTGTTCGCGCTGACCAAATACGATCCGTGGTTCCTCGAGCGGATCGCCGAGATCGTCGCGGCGGAGGAGCAGGTGTGCCGTGCCGGGCTGCCGCAGGACGTCGCGGGAATGCGGCGGCTCAAGGCGATGGGGTTCAGCGACAAGCGCCTCGCGCATCTCGCGCTCAAATCGGCCAACCTGCGCGAAGGCAGCGACCAGATGGCGCGCTCGTCGGGGCTGATCGGCGAAGTCGTCAATGCGATGACCGGCGGGGTCACCGAGGCCGAGGTGCGCAAGCTGCGCCACCGGCTGGGCGTGCGCCCGGTGTTCAAGCGGATCGACACCTGCGCGGCCGAATTCGAGGCGAAGACGCCGTACATGTACTCGACCTACGAAGCGCCGAGCTTCGGCGAGCCCGAGAACGAGGCGCAGCCCAGCGATCGGCGCAAGATCGTCATCCTCGGCGGCGGGCCGAACCGCATCGGGCAGGGGATCGAGTTCGACTATTGCTGCTGCCACGCCTGCTTCGCGCTGGCGGACGCGGGCTATGAGACGATCATGGTCAATTGCAATCCGGAGACGGTGAGCACCGACTATGACACCTCCGACCGCCTCTATTTCGAGCCGTTGACCGCCGAGGACGTGCTCGAGATCCTCCATGTCGAGCAGTCGACAGGCGAGCTGGTGGGCGTGATCGTCCAGTTCGGCGGGCAGACGCCGCTCAATCTCGCCAGGGCGCTGGAGGAGGCGGGGATCCCGATCCTCGGAACCTCGCCCGACGCGATCGATCTCGCCGAGGACCGCGAGCGCTTTGCCGACCTGGTCAACAGGCTCGGGCTCAAGCAGCCGCTCAACGGACTGGCGCGGACGCGCGACGAGGCAGTCAAGATCGCCGAGCGGATCGGCTATCCGGTGCTGATGCGGCCGAGCTATGTGCTCGGCGGGCGCGCGATGGAGATCGTCGATTCGACCCAGCAGCTCGACGACTACATCCAGACCGCGGTGCAGGTCTCGGGCACCTCGCCGGTGCTGATCGACCAGTATCTGCGCGACGCGGTCGAGGTCGATGTCGACGCGATCGCGGACGGGGCCGACGTGGTCGTGGCGGGCGTGCTCCAGCATATCGAGGAGGCGGGCGTCCATTCGGGCGACAGCGCGTGCACGCTGCCCCCCTACAGCCTGCCCGCCGACATCATCGCCGAAATCGAGCGCCAGGCCGATGCGCTGGCGCGCGCGCTCAAGGTCAAGGGGCTGATGAACATTCAGTTCGCGGTCAAGGACGGCGAAGTGTACCTCATCGAAGTCAATCCGCGCGCCAGCCGCACGGTGCCCTTCGTCGCCAAGGCGATCGGCACGCCCATCGCCAAGATCGCCAGCCGGGTGATGGCGGGGGAGAAGCTCGCGGATCTGCCGAAGATCGACCGCGACATCGACTATATCGCGGTGAAAGAGGCGGTGTTCCCGTTCAATCGCTTCCCCGGCGTCGATCCGGTGCTCTCACCCGAAATGAAGAGCACGGGCGAAGTGATGGGGATCGACCAGGATTTCGCCACCGGTTTCGCCAAGGCGCAATTGGGGGCGGGGACGGTGCTGCCGCAATCGGGCTGCCTGTTCGTGTCGGTGAAGGATACCGACAAGCCGGTGATCCTGCCCGGCGTGCAGCTGATGGCGAAGATGGGCTTCAGCATCATCGCGACGGGGGGCACTGCGGACTATCTCGCCGCGAACGGCCTTACCGTGGAGCGCGTCAACAAGGTGGCGCAGGGGCGGCCGCATATCGTCGACCGGATCCTCGACGGCGACGTCGCGATCATCTTCAACACGACCGAGGGCTGGCAGTCCTTAAAGGACTCGTCGGACATCCGCCGTTCAGCGCTGTCGCTCAAGATCCCATACTTCACCACCGCGCAGGCCAGCGTGGCCGCGGCGCGGGCGATTGAGGCGCTTTCGGGGCACAGCCTTGCAGTGCGGCCGCTTCAGGACTATTATTCGCACTCGCACAATTGATCCCCCACAACCGGTGTTAATGTGCGGGCGTCTCCGATGTGGGACGCTTGGTGGCGGGGGCGTTTTTGAAGGACGGGTGAATGGCGACGGTCGAAAAGATGCCGATGCTGGCGGAAGGCTATGAGAAGCTCAACGAGCAGCTCAAGGCGCTGAAAGCCGAGCGGCCGTTGATCGTGGACGCGATCGAGGAAGCGCGCGCGCATGGCGACTTGTCCGAAAACGCCGAATATCACGCCGCCAAGGAGCGCCAAGGCCAGATCGAGGCGTCGATTGCCGATATCGAGGACAAACTGAGCCGCGCCCAGATCATCGATCCGCGCGACCTTTCGGGCGACAAGATCGTGTTCGGCGCGACCGTCACCCTGCTCGACGAGGACGACAAGCCGATCAAGTACCAGATCGTCGGCCAGACCGAGGCGGACGCCAACCAGGGCCGCATCTCGTACAACTCGCCGCTCGGCCGCGCGCTGATCGGGCGCAAGGTCGATGACGAGGTCGAGGTCTCGGTGCCCGCGGGCGACCGCTATTATCTGGTGTCGGCGATCCAGTTCATTTGAACGGTTTCCATCTTCCGCGCGGCCGCTTCACCGACGCGCTGCTCGCGCTCGCGGCGTTCGCGCTCGTCTTCGTCGCCTTCACGATCGGGCTGATCCCGGCGCTGCTGCGCTATGGCTACACCCCCGCGCTGGTCTCGCTCGGGGTGTGGCGCGAGGCGCCGGTGCTCGCCGCGCTTTCGCCGCTCGCCTCGGCGTTCCTGCCGAGCGACTTCTTCTCGGCGATCTTCAACGGCATCCTGTTCCTGATCGCGGGCCGCTATGTCGAGAAGGCGATCGGCCCGGTGGGCCTCGGAATCGTGTTCGTCGCGGGCTGCTATTCCGGCGCGCTGGCGCGGCTGCTGCTCACGCCCTACGCGATGCTGCCGAGCAGCGGGCTTTCGCCCGCGCTCTTCGCCGCAATCGGCGCCTATCTGATGCTCTACGGCGTTCCGCAGTCGCTGCCGGTGCCGCGGCACCTCAGCCGCTCGCTGCAGATCGGCGTGGTCGCGCTGTTCTGGCTGGTCGTCCAGCTCGCCTTCTCGATCGCCACCAAGCACTTCGAATTCTCGGTGAGCATCGTCGACCCGTTCGGCGCGCTGATCGCGGGCATGCTGCTCGCACGCCCGCTCCTCGCGCTCAAATACCGGAAAGCCTAGCTGCCGGCCTCGAGCTCGGGCTCGAGCAGGCGGTGGAGGTGGACCACCACATAGCGCATTTCTGCATCGTCGACGGTGCGCTGGGCGGCGCCCCGCCATGCCTTCTCCGCGCTGGCATAGTCGGGGAAGATGCCGACCACGTCGAGCTGGGTGGGATCCTTGAAATCGAGCGTCTGCGGATCGGTCACGCGACCGCCGAAGACGAGGTGAAGCTTGCTCATGCGCGCCCTCTAGCGAAGCGGCGTGGGGGCGCTCAAGCCTTTTGCTGCGCGGCGCCCGCCGCCGCGTCGATCACGTTGCTGAACAACGCCGAGACGCGGTCCTTGGTCGCGTCGCGATCGGGGAGCAGCGATTCGATCTCGGCCTTGCCCGTCTCCTTGGCGGCCGCCACCGCCGCGGTGGCGCGCTCGGCGAGCTGCTCGCCGATCGGGTCGAGCAATTCGCGCTCCTTGGCGAGGCGCGGCAACAGCATCCCGATCAGCACGCCGATCGCCACGCCGCCGGCGACGAGCACCATCGGATTGTCGGCGAGGTCGGTGCCGTTCTGGTTGGCCGCGCGGGGAGTGGTCGCCATCGTCAATGTCCTTTCTTCGCGGATTTCGCGGATTTGTTCTTCAAACCATCGGCGCCGCTACGGGTTTCACGCCGGCTACTGATCGCGTCGCCGATCCAGCCGCGCGCCATGATCAACCCGATCGCGCCGACGATCCCGGCGGCGGCGAAGGGACGCGAA
>JAEWCK010000327.1 GCA_023390675.1 Pseudomonadota bacterium | reverse complement strand
GACGAGCACCTTCAGTCCGCGCGCGCTCTCCTCCGCGCCTTCGCGCGATTCGGAGCCGACGGTGAGCACCTCGGCGGCGGCGCGGCCCTCGGGATAGGGAAGGTCGGTGTCGATCACGAGCGCGCGGCGGAGCGGCACCGAGAACATCACGCCGAGGATGCCGCCGAACGCAGTGATCGCCGCAGTGGTCACGAACGGGAAGCCGCTCCACCAGCCGATCATCACGAGGCCGGGCAGCACGAAGATGATCGCGGCGAGCGTGCCCGCCGCGCTCGCGATCGTCTGGACGATGTTGTTCTCGCGGATGTTGGCGCCGGGAAAGAAGCGCAGCACCGCCATCGAGATCACCGCAGCGGGAATCGAAGTCGCGAAGGTCAGGCCGACCTTCAGCCCCAGATAGACGTTCGCCGCGGTGAACAGCACGGTGATCAGCCCGCCCAGGACGATGCCGCGAACGGTCAGCTCGGCGAGGGGGCGTTCGGGGGCGGCAGTGGCCATTTCAGTCAGCTCCGGGCGCGGGATGCGAAGAGCTCACGCCAGGACGCGTGAACCGGGAATGAAAGCGCCACTACACCAGAGGCGGCGCGGTTTTGGAAGGGCGGGCTTTACCGCCCCTTGAACAGCCCGCCGAGCACGCCGCGGACCAGTCCGCCGACGAGGCTGCCGCCGACTCCACCCGACTTGCCGAACACTGCCTTCGAGACTTCTTTGGCGACCTGACGCCCGACCGCCGAGGAAGCCGAGCGCGTCGCCGATCTGATCGCGCGGTTCCACGGATTGTTCGCCGCCTCGCGCTGCGCGGCGAGGCGCTGGCGCTCGGCTTCCTTGGCGAGCCGCGCGTCTTCCTTCTGCTTGGCGGCAGCGGCCTTTTCGGCCTCGTCCTGCGCCTTCGCTTCGGCCGCCGCGGCGCTGGCTTCGGTGGACTTGGCGGTGAGCAGCTCCTCCGCGGATTCGCGATCGACCAGCGTGTCGTACTTCGCGCCGATCGCGTCGGTCTGGATCCACATCGCCCGCTCCTGCGGCGTCGCCGGCCCCACGCGCGAGCGTGGCGGGGCGATCAGCACGCGCTCGACCGGGCTGGGCGCGCCATCGTCCTGGAGCAGCGAGATCAAAGCCTCGCCGACCTTGAGCTGGGTGATCGCCGTGGCGACATCGACGTCGGGATTGGCGCGGAAGGTCTCGGCGGCGGCCCTGACCGCAGCCTGATCGCGCGGCGTGAAGGCGCGCAGCGCGGGCTGGACGCGGTTGCCGAGCTGGCCCGCGATCCGATCGGGAACGTCGATCGGGTTCTGGGTAACAAAATACACGCCGACGCCCTTCGAGCGGATCAGCCGCACGACCTGCTCGATCTTGTCGAGCAGCGCCGGCGGCGCGTCGGCGAAGAGCAAATGCGCCTCGTCGAAGAAGAAGGCGAGCACCGGCTTGTCGGGATCACCCACTTCGGGAAGCGATTCGAACAGGGCGGAGAGCAGCCAGAGCAGGAAGGTGGCGTAGAGTTTGGGGCTCGCCATCAATTTGTCGGCGGCAAGAATGTTGACCGCCCCGCGCCCCGAATCGTCGGCCGTGAGGAAATCCTGAATCGCGAGTGCCGGCTCGCCGAAGAAGCGGTCGCCGCCCTGGCTCCTGAGCTGGAGCAGACCCCGCTGGATTGCGCCCACCGACTGCTTCGAGACATTGCCATAGGTGGCGGTCAATTCGTCCGCCCTCTCGGCGCAGTGCGCGAGCATCGCTTGCAGATCGTCGAGATCGAGCAGCAGCAGCCCGTCCTTGTCGGCAAGCGTGAAGGCGATGGCCAGCACGCCCTCCTGCACTTCGTTGAGTCCCATCAGCCGCGCGAGCAGCAGCGGCCCCATCTCGCTCACGGTGGTACGGATCGGATGCCCCTGCTCGCCGAACAGGTCCCAGAATTGCACCGGATTGTCGGCATAGCTCCAGCCGGCCAAGCCGATCTCGGCGGCGCGCGCGGCAAATGCGTCATGCGTTTTCGCCGTCGGCGATCCGGCCATGGCGAGCCCCGACAGATCGCCCTTCACATCCGAGACGAAGCAGGGGACGCCGGCGGCCGAGAGCCCTTCGATCATCCCCTGGACCGTCACCGTCTTCCCGGTGCCGGTGGCGCCCGCGATCAGGCCGTGGCGGTTGGCGCGCCTGAGGACGAGCGCCTGCGGATTCGCGCCGCCCGCGCCCGCCCCAATGAAGATGCCCGTTCCTTCCGTCATGCCAAGCTTCCTTTCGGAGCCAGCATTAGGGAAGAAACGGGCATCCGTCAGCCCGATGGGGGCTTAACTCAGCCGGGGATCTGGACCGGCACGAACTGGCCGATGCTGCGGCGCTGGACGTAGAGCAAGACGGTGCCGCGGCCCGCCGTCTTCGCCTGGGCGACGATCTTGGCGATGTCGCCCCCGCTGGCCACCGGCGTGCGGTTGACCGAGACGATCACATCGCCGCGCTTCAATCCCTTGCCCGCGGCGTCGCTCGAAGGATCGACAGTGAGCACGACGACGCCGCCGGTGCCCGGATTGACCCCGACGCTCTGCGCGATCTGCGGGGTCAGCGGCGTCACCGCGACGCCAAGCGAAGCCGCCGCCATGGGCGATTCGCCGCCGTCGCCGCCCTGCGGGCCGGTCGAATCATCGTCGGGATCGAACTGCGCGAGCTGATCCTCGGGCGGACGTGTGCCGACCGTGACGTCGACCGTCATGCGCTTGCCGTCGCGGATCAGGTCGACCGGCACGCGCGTGCCCGGCTTGGTGTTCGCGGCGAGATAGGAGAGCGTCTGCTCGGGCGTCACTTCCTTGCCGCCCAGCGCGACGATCACGTCGCCGGTCTTGATCCCGGCCTTGGCGGCGGGCTCGTTGGCCTCGACGCTGCGAATCAGCTCGCCCTTGTTCTTGGGCACGCCCAGCGCATCGGCGATGTCGTCGGTGATCGGCTGCGGGCCGACGCCGAGATAGCCGCGCGCGACCTTCGCGCCCTTCATCAGCTGCGCGATCACCGGCTGTGCTTCCTCGGCCGGAATCGCGAAGCCGATGCCGACATTGCCGCCGGTGGGCGACAGAATCTGCGAGTTGATGCCGATCACATTGCCGTTCAGGTCGAACATCGGCCCGCCCGAATTGCCGCGATTGATCGAGGCGTCGGTCTGGATGAAGCGGTCATAGGCGCCGCCCTGGCCGGTCACGCGGTGCACCGCCGAGACGATGCCCGCGGTTACCGATCCGCCGAGCCCGAAGGGGTTGCCGATCGCGACCACCCAGTCGCCGACGCGCGTATGCGACGAATCGCCGAACTTGACGAAAGGCAGGTTCTGCCCTTCGATCTTGAGCACCGCGAGGTCGGACTGGGCGTCGTTGCCGATCAGCTTGGCCTTGAACTCGCGCCGGTCGGGCAACGTCACCGTGATCGCCTCGACCGTCGCGCCGCGCTGGCCCGCCGAGATCACGTGATTGTTGGTGACGATATAGCCGTCGGCCGAGATGATGAAGCCCGAGCCGAGCGACTCGGC
>JAEWCK010000242.1 GCA_023390675.1 Pseudomonadota bacterium | reverse complement strand
AAATACGAGCCCGATCACCTGCTGCTCCGCGCGGCCTGGGCCGACGCCCGCGCGCGGATGACCGATGTCGGCCGGCTTGCGCACCTTCTCGACACCGCCGCCGACACGATGCTGCATATCGATCTCGATCGCGTCTCGCCGATGGCGGTGCCCGTGCTGATCATGATCGGGCGCGAGAATGTGGCGCAAGGCATGACCGAGGACGCGCTGCTGATGGAGGCCGAGGGGATCGCGGCGGAGGCGATGCGGCTCGATTGAGACCGAGCCCGGCCGGGACACAAATGCGCAATAGTCCCGATTGCTGCGCAGCATCGAGAGGTATATCATTGCGCCATGAACAGGATCGCCGCACTTCTGTTGCTCCCGCTCGCCGCGACTGCCGGCGCCCATGACCTCCAGGGACCCGGCCCGCAGGATCCCGACACGATCGCCTCGGCGGCGACCGTCGAAGGCACCCAGCTGCCGATCATCGATCTCGACGCGCGACTCACCGTGCCCGTCGCGGTCGGCGCCAAGGGGCCGTACAATTTCATCATCGACACTGGCGCCGAGCGCACCGTGGTCTCGCGCGAGCTTGCGGGCACGCTCAAGCTGGCGGCCGGCGATCCGGTGACGATCACTTCGATGACCGGCACGTCGGAAGTCAACACGGTGGTGGTTCCCGATCTCGCGATCAAGTCGATCGGCCAGCTCCACACCGTGATCGCGCCCTCGCTCGAGGCGCGCGATCTCGGCGCGCTCGGCCTGCTGGGGATCGATACGCTGAGCAGCCACCAGGTCTCGATCGATTTCGAGAAGGGCACGATGACGGTGCGCCCCAGCGTCAAGCGCAAGAAGTTCACCCGGCGCGACAAGGACGAGATCGTCGTCACCGCCAAGAGCCTGTTCGGCCAGCTGATCGTCACCGACGCCTATTACGGCCCGACGCGCATCCAGGTGGTGCTCGACACCGGGAGCCAGGTGACGATGGGCAATTCGAAGCTGCGCAAGCGCGTCGGCAATCGCGCGCCGAAGCCCTATCGCATCCAGCTCACCAGCGTCACCGGCGACAAGACGCTCGCCGACTACACTTCGGTGCCGGACATCAAGGTGGGCGATGTGGCGTTTGGGCAGATGCCGGTCGCGTTCGCCGACGTCGCACCGTTCGAACGGTTCGGGTTGACCAACCGGCCGGCATTGCTGCTCGGCATGGATGCGCTCAGGAGCTTCCGCCGCGTCGACATCGATTTCCCCAATCGGCAGGTCCGCTTCCTGATGCCCAGGAACACGCCGACCAAGCTCAAGGAATGGAGTTCGCCGTTGCTGCCGGGCGTGCAGGGTGGATCGGGGAGCGTGACGCTCTAGAAGGTTAGGCTCAGGCGGCCTTCGCGCGGTCGTCGGAGAACAGCCAGGCTTCCGCGGCCCAGGGATCCTCGAAGCAGCGCGCGACGCGCGAATCGAGCGCGCGCGAGAGCTGGGTGCGCGCCAGCGTCGGCCCCATTACGAAGGCGAGGCGGCGCGATCGATAAGCGGGCGCGGCGAGCATCTCGCGAAACGAATCGACGATGTCCTGCGCCTGGATTTTCATGTCGCGCAGGTCGTTGAGCGTCAGGTGCTGGTTGGGCCCGCAGCGCAGCTGGCGATGCGCCTCGGCGCGCGCGTCGAGGAATGCCGCGATGTCCTCAGGCGTGAAGAAGCCCCCCATCCGGATACGGACGAGGTCGCGCTCAGGCTCGACGTCGAACGAAAACGCCCCACTCATTCTGACGGATTTATCCGCACACACCTACCAAAGCGTAAAATCCGCTCAGCGCAGGCGCAGCCGCGCGAGGACGGGGAAATGGTCGGAGGGGTAGAGCGGTCCGCGATGCGCGTCGATCGTGCGGACCGAGACTGCGGCGATGCCACGCGTCATGATCCAGTCGATTCGCCTGTCGGGCTTGCCGGTGAAGCCGTGGAAGGTCGCTTCCGGCCCCGCGTGGCGCGCGGCGCTCGTCCAGACGTCGGCCAGGGCTCCCGCGAGCAGGGCATGCGGCGGCGTGTCCGGGCCGGTGTTGAAGTCGCCGGTCAGCACCACCGGTATGTCTGCCGGCAACGCCGCGATGCGAGCGAGCAGCAGGCGCGCGCAACGTTCGCGCGCGGCCTCGTCCTGCTCGCGATAGGGGAAGTGCGTGTTGAGCAGGTAGAAGCGCCGGCCCTTTCGGGTCTCGAACAGGCCCCAGGTCACTATCCGCGGATAGAGATTGCCCCAGCTGATGCTCGCCGGCACCTGCGGCGTGTCCGACAGCCAGAAATCGCCCTGCTCGATCAGCCTGAGGCGATCGCTGCGGTAGAATACCCCCATGTGCTCGTCGGCATGCCCGCCGCGGCGATCGATCCCGAACCAGCGATACCGGGGCAGGCGCTGGACGACATAGTCGCCCTGGACCTTCCACAGCTCCTGCGTACCGATGATGTCGGGGTCGGCCTTGGCGATCGTCTCGACGAAGAGGTCGCGCCGCTTTTCCCAGGCGTTGGCGCCATCCGACGCCACCGGGAGCCGGACGTTGAAGCTCATCACCTTGAGCGGCTGCGCATGCGCGGCAACGGGCGCGAGCAGCGCCAGGCATAACCCGGCCAGCCGCGCGAGCATCAGCCCACGCCCTCGAGCGCCTTTTGCCGGCGGCGCTGGACCGAGCTGCCGATTCCCATCGCCTCGCGATATTTGGCGACCGTCCGCCGCGCGATGTCGAAGCCCTTTTCGCGCAGCATATCGACGAGCGTATCGTCGGAAAGGATCGCCTTGGGATCCTCGGCCTGGATCAGCTGGCGGATCGCGTTCTTGACCGCTTCGGCCGAGACTGCGTCGCCGCCATCCGCCGCCTGGATCGCCGAGGTGAAGAAGTATTTCAATTCGAACAGCCCGCGCGCGCAGCTGAGATATTTGTTCGACGTGACGCGGCTGACGGTCGATTCGTGCATCTCGATGGCTTCCGCCACCTGGCGCAGCGTCATTGGCCGCAGGTGCGCGACGCCCTTCAGGAAGAACGCTTCCTGCTGCTTCACGATTTCGGTCGCGACCTTGATGATCGTGCGCTGGCGCTGATCGAGCGCCTTGACCAGCCAATTCGCGCTGGCGAGGCAGTCGGAGAGCCACGCCTTGCTTGTCTTGTCCTGCTTGCCGCCCGCCAGCTCGACATAATAAGCCCGGTTGACGAGCACGCGCGGCAAAGTCGCGGCGTTGATCTCGACGGCCCAGCCCTCGCCGCGGCGCGCGACGAAGATGTCGGGCACTACCGCGAGCGTCGGCTCGCCGCCATAGCGGCAGCCGGGCTTGGGATCGTAGTTGCGCAGCTCGCGGATCATGTCCGCCAGATCCTCGTCGTCGACGTTGCAGATGCGCTTCAGCCGCGCGAGGTCGCCGCGCGCGACGAGGTCGAGATTGTCGATCAGCCGCGCCATGCACGGATCGTAGCGATCGGCCTCCTTCGCCTGGAGCGCGAGGCATTCGGCGAGGTTGCGCGCGCCGACGCCGGTGGGATCGAAGGTCTGGATGATGCCGAGCACCTGCTCGACGCGTGCGAGCGGCACGCCGAGCCGGTTCGCGACATCGAGCAGCGCGGCGGTGAGGTATCCCGCCTCGTCGATCTGGTCGATCAGGTGCTGCGCGATGAACAGGTCGGCGCCGTCGACGCTCGCGCCCGCCTGCGCGGTAAGGTGATCGGCTAGGCTCAGGTCCGAGCTGCCGAGATTGTCGAAATCGGGGCCGTCTTCCGAAACGCCGCCGGCGCCGCTCGCGCCGTTGAGGCCCAGCCCGCCGTCGAGCCCGCCGATCGCGTCGACGGGCGAATCGTGGTGGAACGTCTCGGCGGCGAAGTCGACGTCGAGCGCAGCCTCGCCCGCGGCCTCGCCGCCGCCGCTCAGCAGCTCGCTCGCATCGGCCGGGCCGTCGCGCTCCTCGAACTCGATCTCGGGCTCCGGCTCGCGATCGCGCTCCTCGTCGCTCCCTGCGCTGTCGAGCAGCGGGTTCTTTTCGAGTTCCTCGGCGATGAAGGTCTCGATCTCGAGATTCGACAGCGCCAGCAGCTTGATCGCCTGCTGGAGCTGCGGCGTCATTACCAGCGATTGGGATTGCCGCAGATCGAGGCGGGGAGCGAGGCTCATCGGATCTAGAGCTCGAAGCCCTCGCCCAGATAGAGGCGGCGGACATTCTCGTCCTTGACCAGCTCGTCGGGCGAGCCCGCGAACAGCACGCGGCCGTCATAGATGATGTAGCCGCGGTCGACGATCTCGAGCGTTTCGCGGACATTGTGATCGGTGATCAGCACGCCGATCCCGCGCGACTTGAGCTGGATCACCAGGTCGCGGATGTCGGCGATCGAGATCGGGTCGATGCCGGCGAAGGGCTCGTCGAGCAGCATCACCGTCGGATCGGCCGCGAGCGCGCGGGCGATCTCGGCGCGGCGGCGCTCGCCGCCCGAAAGCGCCATCGCGGGCGAGGCGCGCAGCCGGGTGAGCCCGAACTCGTCGAGCAGCTGGTTCAATCGCGCCTGGCGCGCGTCGCGGTCGGGCTCCGAAAGCTCAAGCACCGCGAGGATGTTCTTCTCGACCGTGAGGCCGCGGAAGATCGACGTCTCCTGCGGCAGATAGCCCAGGCCGAGGATCGCGCGGCGGTACATCGGCAGCTTGGTGATGTCCTCGCCGTCGAGCATGATGCGCCCGCTGTCGGGCTTGACCAGCCCCATCACCGAATAGAAGCAGGTGGTCTTGCCCGCGCCGTTGGGTCCCAATAGCCCGACCACTTCGCCGCGTCCGACCGAGACCGAGACGTCGGTCAGCACCACGCGCTTGTCATAGGATTTGGCGATCGAGACGACCGCAAGCCCCTTGGCAGGGGGCGGCGCGGGGTCCGCGACGGGCGTTTCGAGGCTGGCGACGTCGGTCATCACGGGTCCCTGCATGGACGGTTTTGGTTACCGGCTTCTTACCAAAAGGCCGGTTGGCAGGATTCCTGCATGAACTCGCGCGTCATGGGAAGGCCCCGCGCGGTATGCCGCCCAAAAAAGGCGATTATTGCTTGGGTGCGGGTGTCGGCGCAGGCGTGGCGGGTGCGCTCGGGGTGGAGCGCTTGGGAACCGAGAAGCGGCCCGTCACGCGCCCGCCCATGCTCTGCATGCCCGGCTGGCCCGAGGAGCCGCCGCCTGCGACTCCCGATCCGTCGATCGTCGCGCGGCCGGTGTCGAGGTCGATCGTCAGCCGCCCGCCCGAGATGGTGTTGGCGCCCTGGTGGAGCGTCACCCCGCCGATCATCGTGATCACGCGGCGGTTGATGTCGTAGATGCCGTATTGCGCCCGCGCGCTCTGCCCCGGGCGAGTGACGGTCACGCCCCCGGTCGCGTCGATCCGCGAGATCTCGGGCGCGCCGTCGCTGATCTGCCCGGTATAGGTGGCGGTCACGCGCGCCGCGGTGAGCGTCATCTCGGCCTGCTGGATGCGCACGTTTCCGCTCAGCAGCGCGCGGTTGGCGCGGTCCTGCAGCTCGCCATGCTCGGCGGCGATGTCGATCGGCGCCGAGCTGTCGTGGCGCTGCTGCGCCGCCGCGGAAACGGAGGCTGCGAGCAGGAGCGCGCAGGTCATTGGAAGAAGGGCGATGCCGCGGATCATTCAGCGCCTATTTGCGCGCTTGGGGATTATCCGCAAGCGCGCATTGCCATCTAGGGAGACCGTGCGTTTTTCCAAGTCGGCGGTCAGCTGATTGCCGCTGAACACACCCATCGGCGTCTTGCCCGTCACCGCGCCGCCGCTCTGCATCCGCCGCGTCTTCAGGTCGACGGTCGAATTCTCGGTGTCGAGCACATAGCCGTCGGCGGTCTGGAACTTGATCGGCCCATCGACCGCGACCTGCTGCTTGTCGATGTCGTAATGTCCGCGATCGGCGCGGACCGAGGCGGGGCCTTCGGGAAGCGTGATCTCGGCGGAGAGGTCGCGCAGCTGGACGACCGGCTCGGCCGAGCTCTTCTGCACCGCCTGGCCGGCGTGGAGCCGGAAGGGCCGCCCCCGCGCGTCGGCGCCGCGATATTCGGCCGCGTCGATCAGCAGCCGCTCGTTCGCCATCGCGACGCGGTTCTTGTCGAGCACGAAGCTCACGTCGCCGCCGAGGAACAGGGGCGACATCACGAGGAACGCGGTCAGCACGCCGATCCCCGCCGGCAGGACGATCAGCGCGATCCGCACCAGCCGGTCGTGCGTGCTGCCGGGGTGCGCCCAGCTGCGCTTCTGCGACCGGAGACGGAGCGCGACGTCAGACATGCGCTTCTCTGTTCTGGCTACGGCGCCGGCCCGCTCCCCCGCCAGGCCTCCCACAAGATGCTGCCGATGGGAGGCCGGGAGGGGGAGCGAGCGGGCGCCGCACACGCATGGCGTCAGACATGCGCAAAAAAGTCCACCTCGGGCCAGCCGGCGAGGTCGAGCTCGGCGCGCCACGGCAGGAAATCGAAGCATGCCTGGGCGAGCGGCATCCGCCCTTCGCGCTCGAGGCGCCTGTCGAGTTCTTCCTTCATCGCATGCAGGTAACGCACGTCGGACGCCGCGTATTCGCGCTGCGCGTCGGAAAGTTCGGGACCGCCCCAGTCCGAGCTCTGCTGCTGCTTCGAAATATCCTGCCCGAGCAGTTCGCGGACGAGGTCCTTGAGACCGTGCCGGTCGGTATAGGTGCGCACGAGCCGCGAAGCGGTCTTGGTGCAATAAACCGGCCCCGCGGTGACCCCTAGATAGAAGCGGATCGCCGCGAGATCGAAGCGCGCATAATGATAGAGCTTCAATCGTTCGGGGTCCGTCAGCACCATGCGGAGATTGGGCGCGTCATAGGATGAACGCGGCCCGAACCGGACGAGGTGCTCGTCGCCCTGGCCGTCCGAGAGCTGGACGAGGCACAGCCGGTCGCGCGGCGTCACCAGCCCCATCGTCTCGGTGTCGACCGCGATCGCCGCGCCGGGCGCGAACACGCCCTCGGGCAGGTCTTCTTCGTGGAAATGGATCGTCATCTCCGCCGCCTAGACCCGTTCGTGCGCAGGCTCAATGCCCCGAGCCGTCCCCGTTCGCCTGCTTGCGCGCCTTCGCCTTGCGTGACCAGATGTTGAGCCCCTCCACGGCGGCGGAGAAGCCCATCGCGGCGTAGATATAGCCCTTGGGGATGTGCGCCCCGAACGCCTCGCCGATCAGCACCATCCCGATCATCAGCAGGAAGCCGAGCGCCAGCATCACCACGCTCGGATTGTCGTTGATGAAGTTGGCGAGCGGATCGGCGGCGAGCAGCATCACCGCTACCGCGACCACCACCGCGACATACATGATCTGGACGTGCTCGGTCATGCCCACCGCGGTCAGGATCGAATCGATCGAGAAGACGATGTCGAGCAGCAGGATCTGGACGATCGCCGCGGTGAAGGTCGTCGACACCACCTTCTTCTTGTCGAGCAGCCCGTCGTCGTGCGCGCCATCGTCGTCGACCGAATGGTGGATCTCGGTCGTCGCCTTCCACATCAGGAACAGCCCGCCCGCGAGCAGGATCAGGTCCTTCCACGAGAAGTCGGTCTCGAACGCGCGCTCGCCATGCTCGCCGAGCGGCCCGTGAATGCCAAGGCTGAACACGGTGTTCTTGAGGCTGATGATCCACGCGATCCCGGTCAGCAGCGCGAGCCGCATCACCAGCGCGAGGCTGATCCCCACCCGGCGCGCGCGCTGGCGCACCTCCTGCGGCAGCTTGTTCGACAGGATCGAGATGAAGATCAGATTGTCGATGCCGAGCACGACCTCCATCACGATCAGCGTGACGAGCGCGGCCCAGTCGGCCGGGCTGGCGAGCAATTGGAGGATCGCGTCCATGATTCGATTTCTCTGCCGCGCGCCACGCCGCGGCGCAAGCGCGGACGGTGAGGCGTGGCGAAAGCGCCGCAGTTAACGCGCGTTCGCCTTGATCAAGTCGAATTTCGTTCGCCCACTGTCCATTTTTGGGCTATGAACCGATTCCGTGGCGCGCTTTTCGGTGCCCGAACACCTGCGTCTTCGTCCGGCGCGTGGGTTTTGAATTGGTTTTTGGGCGAACCGGGAAGACGAACAGGGCATGAGTTTCGATAACGGACGCCGTGGGGAGCGCGGCGGGCGCGGCCGCGACAAGCGCGACAGCTTCGGCGGTGATGATTTCGGTGGCGGCGGCTTCGGCGGCGGT
>JAEWCK010000201.1 GCA_023390675.1 Pseudomonadota bacterium | reverse complement strand
GACGAGCGCCGCGGCGACGGCGCGGGCGCGGTCGGCGGCGAGGATCGCGGCGCTTCCCGTGGCTGGATCTGCGTCCTGCCCGGTGCCGTCGGTCTCGCCGGTGATGCGAAGCGTGGTGCGCGGATCGCGTGCCGCGGTGCGCGCCCAGTCGATCGCGGCGGCGCCGTCGGGGAGCTGCGCCGATCCGGGTGCGAAGCCGGCGACCGTGGCGAGATCGACCGGCATCGGCGGCGCCGCGGACTCGGTCTTTGCGAAGCCCGAACGGATACCCGCGGCGAGTTTCGCCGGATCGACCTGGCTCGCCTGGAGGAAGACGAAGAAGCCGACGAGCAGCAGCGACAGATCGGCCAGCGTCACCAGCCAGACCGCGCGCGCGGGCTCGTCCTCGTCGAACACGGTCATGCCGCAATCTCGCGGATGCGCGCGGCGGAGGGCTCGATCCCGGCGAGCGCGGCGAGCGGCACCTGAAGGCGGACGCGCTCCTGCGCTTCGTGCCGGGCACGGCGCTTCATTCGGCTGGCGAGCGGCAACGCAACGAGGCTGGCAAGCAGCGCGCCGTAGAGCGTCGCGAGCAGCGCCACCGCCATCGCGCCGCCGATCGCCTGCGGATCGCGCATCGATGCGAACATCTTCACGAGCCCGATCAGCGTGCCGACCATGCCCATCGCGGGCGCGATCTCGGCGGCGCCCGACCAGATTTCCCAGGCCGCCCGATGGCGCTCGAACCGCGCGCAGCGGCGCTGCTCGAGCAGGGCGGTCACTTCCTCGGGGGTTGCGCCATCGACGATCGCGGCGACCGCGGCGGCGATGTCAGCATCGGCGATCACCGAGCGATCGAGCGCGATCACGCCGTGGCGGCGCGCGATGCGGCCGAGCGCGGCGATCTGCGCGACCAGCGGCTCGGCGTCGAACTTGCGGCGCACGAGCACGCGGAGCGCCGCGACGCCGCGGCCGAGATCGGCGATGCTGTTGCGCAGCGCCACGGCGATGAGCGTGCCCCCGCCGACAATGGCGAGCGCGAGCGGATCGAGAAAGGGAGCAAGGGGGGCGATATCCATACGCTCGCGGATGCAAGGCGCGGGCCATTTCCCCGGGCGAGCGTGGCGTGCGGAACCACCCGGCACTGCGCGGCAGGCGCTTGCCGCTCGACCGGCAAATCCTTGCCGCCCGTTGCCGCCCGACCGGCAAATCCATGGTTTTCCACAGGCGCCGGCCAAATTGGCACGACCGTTGCAGCATCACCCGCGAACCTTTGTGCGGGAGACGTGCAGATGCCCAACGACAGCCTCTTCGGCGTACATGGCGACGCGCTCGCCGTGCGTTCGCAGCGCATGGGCCTGCTCGCGTCGAACATCGCGAACGCCTCGACCCCCGGCTACAAGGCCAGGGACATCGACTTCCGCGCCGCGCTCGCGAGCGCCGAGACGCCGGGCGGCTCGCTCGACGACGCGATCGACAGCAACACGCTCTACCGCGTGCCGCTCCAGCCCTCGGCCGACGGCAACACCGTCGAGCTCACCACCGAGCAGACCGCCTTCGCGGAGAACGCCGTCGCCTATCAGACGACGCTGTCGTTCCTGAACGGCCGCATCAACCAGATCACCCGCGCGCTGAAGGGGGAATAAGATGGGCGACCAACCGCTTTCGATCTTCCAGGTCTCGGGGCGCGCGATGAGCGCGCAGCTCGTGCGAATGAACACGAGCGCCTCGAACCTCGCCAATGTCGGCACGGTCGCGTCGAGCGCGCAGGCCGCCTACCGCACGATCAAGCCGGTGTTCCGCACCGCCTTCGACGAGGCGAGCGGCATGTCGACGGTCGATGTCGAGCAGGTCGTGCAGGCCGGCGCCGAGCCGACCAAGCGCTACGATCCCGGCAACCCGATGGCCGACAAGGACGGCAATGTCTGGGAGTCGGCCGTCGATGAAACCCGCGAGCTGGTCGACATGATGGAGACCGCCCGCAACTACCAGAACAATGTCGAGGTCATGCAGACTGCCAAGTCGCTGATCATCGACACCCTCAAGCTGGGCCGCTGATCATGAGCAGTTTCGACGACACGATGACCAATCTGAACGTCCCGCGCTACGGCGGCTCGACGACGAGCGGCACCGGCGGGACGCTCAACAACACCGACACGTCCAGGCTCGGCAAGACCGACATGAACCAGTCGGACTTCCTCGCGCTGATGACCGCGCAGCTCAAGAACCAGGATCCGTTCTCGCCGGTCGACAACACCCAGATGGTGGCGCAGATGGCGCAATTCTCGTCGCTCTCGGGCATCACCGAGATGAATACGACATTGAAGGCCATCGCCGACAAGCTGGGCGGCACGTCGCTCGGCGACGCGCTCGGCTATGTCGGCAAGACCGTGCTGGTCGAGGGATCGAGCGCGTTCCCCCGCACCTCGGGCGGGCTCGCCGGCGCGGTCAATCTCGACGACGACGCCACCAACGTTGCCGTGACCATCAGCAATTCGAAGGGCGAGACGCTCCGCACGATCGACATGGGCGCGCAGGACAAGGGCGCCGTCGCCTGGGACTGGGACGGCACCACCGACAGCGGCGATCCCGCCGGCGACGGCCCGTTCACGGTCAAGGTCACCGCGAGCAACGGCAAGGGCATGGTCAAGGCCGCTCCGCTCGTCTGGGCGCCCGTCTCCACCGTCTCGATGGGCGCGGATGGCGCGCCCGTCCTCACGCTTCCCGGCATCGGCCAGGTTCCTCTCTCCGCCGTCTGGCAAGTCGGCTGATCTTCCAGCTTTTCCAAGGAGTAGTCTGAAATGTCCTTCTTCACTTCGCTTTCGGGCCTCCAGGCCGCGCAGACCGACATGTCGACGATCTCGCACAATCTCGCGAACGTGCAGACCAACGGCTTCAAGAAGAGCCAGACCCAGTTCGCCGACGTGATCGCGTCGACCGCCAATTCGAACCCGACCCAGATGGTCGGCTCGGGCGCGGTGGTGAAGGCGGTCCGCCAGCAGTTCGGCCAGGGCGGCTTCACCCAGAGCTCGTCGGCGCTTGACGTCGCGATCTCGGGCGACGGCTTCTTCATCGTCAAGGGCGACGAGAAGAGCGGCAACGGCGTCTCCTATACGCGCAACGGCAGCTTCCAGGTCAATGCCGACCGCTACGTGACCGACGCGCAGGGCAACAAGCTGCAGGTCTATCCGGTCGACGGCTCGGGCGCGGTGGTCGCGACCGGCCTTTCCTCGACCGTCAGCTTGCGCCTGCCGCAAACCAGCGGCACGCCCGAGGAGACCGAGAACGTCAAGATGAGCCTCAACCTCAACGCCGGCTCGCCGATCCCGGCCGACGCCGCGCGCTTCGACGACGAGGACTATGCCTTCGACCGCTTCGATCCGGGCACCTACAACCAGTCGGCCCAGACGACGATCTACGACGCCAACGGCAACGCGCTGACCCTGACCAACTATTTCGTCCGCGAGACCAAGCCGACCGCCGACGACGCGACCAGCAAGTGGAAGGTCTATTCGTTCGTCGGCGACCAGCAGCTCAATGCGGGCGACGATCCCGACACGATGAAGCAGATCGAGCTGACCTTCGACGGCACCGGCAAGCTTTCCGAGCCGTCGACGGCGGTCACCTTCATGGGCTTCCTCGCCCCCGGCGCGACGCAGGAGCAGGTGCTCAAGCTCGACCTGACCAACGGCACCACGCAGGTGAGCTCGCCGTTCAGCCTCAATTCGACCACGCAGGACGGCTCGCCGGTCGGGCAGATCGAGGGCGTGACGATCGCCGACGACGGCACCGTCAACGCCAGCTTCTCGAACGGCGACACGCAGGCGCTGGGCAAGGTCGTGCTGGCGAGCTTCTCGAACAATGCGGGGCTTCGCCAGCTCGGCAACTCGACCTGGGCCGCCAGCGGCTTCTCGGGCGACGCGCGTCTGGGCGAGCCGGGCACCAACGGGTTCGGCGGGCTGATGTCGGGATCGATCGAGCGGTCGAACGTCGACATCACCGAGGAACTGGTGGCGCTGATCGCGGCGCAGCGCAACTTCCAGGCGAACGCCAAGGCGCTCGATACCGCCAGCCAGATGTCCCAGACCATCTTCAACATCCGCACCTGATCGCGAAGCTTAGGGAAGTTTAGGCCATGGACCGGCTCGTCTACACCGCGCTTTCGGGACTGCGCAGCCAGATGTCGGCGCAGGCGACGATCGCGAACAACATCGCGAACGCGTCGACCGTCGGCTATCGCGCCGACCGGGTCAGCTTCGACCGGATGGTGCTCCAGGGCCCCGGCCTCAACGCGCGCGAGATGGCGGCCGAGGAAGTCAACGATTTCGACCGGCGCGCGGGCGCGATCTTCCAGACCGCGCGGCCGCTCGATGTTGCGGTGACCACCGACTCCTGGATCGCGGTCCAGGCGACGGACGGCACCGAAGCCTATACGAGGCGTGGCGACCTGAACGTCGCGCCCTCGGGCGTGTTGGAAACCGGCGACGGTTTCCCGGTGATGGGGTCGGGGGGCCCCATCACCGTGCCGCCCGCCGACAAGATCATGATCTCAGAGGACGGCACGCTCTCGATCGTGCCGCGCGGCGGCGATCCCAGCCAGCCCCAGATCATCGATCGATTGAAGCTGGTGAGCACGCAAGGGTCAAAGACGGTCAAGGGCCTCGACAATCTGCTCCATGTCAATGGCGGCGGCGTGTTGCCGGCCGATCTCGACGCCAAGGTTCAGTCGGGCTCGCTCGAGCAATCGAACGTCAACCTGACCCAGGCGCTGGTCGACATGATCGAGAACCAGCGCAGCTACGAAGTACAGGCCAACCTGCTCAAGGAAGCCAAGAACATGGACGAGAGCACCGCATCGCTGATGCGGATGCCCTCTTAAGGGAGCAAGACTATGGGTTCGTCGGCAATGCACGTCGCGCGCACCGGGCTCGATGCCCAAGATGCGCGGATGCGGGTGATTTCGAACAATCTCGCCAACGTGAACACCACGGCGTTCAAGCGCGACCGCGCGTCGTTCCAGACGCTCGCCTATCAGGTCGTGACTGCGCCCGGCGCCGCCTCGACCGCTGAGACCAAATACGCGACTGGCCTTAACCTCGGCACCGGCGTGCGCATCCAGGGCACCGAGCGGATCGAGACGCAGGGCTCGCTCCAGACCACGGGCAACGGGCTGGACATGGCGCTGGACGGCAACGGCTATTTCCAGGTGCAGATGCCGGGCGGCGTGCTCGGCTATACGCGCGCCGGCAATTTCTCACGCTCGCCCGAGGGTCAGCTGATCACGTCCGAAGGCTATCAGGTGATGCCCGGCATCACGATTCCCGAGAACGTGACGTCGCTGACGATCGGCACCGACGGCACCGTCTCGGCGCAGATTCAGGGCCAGACCGACCTGACCCAGCTCGGCCAGATCCAGGTCGCCAACTTCCCCAATGCCGCAGGGCTGCAGGCCACCGGCGACAATTATCTGATCGAGACGCCGGCGAGCGGCGCGGCGAGCCTCGGCGTCGCCGGCGAGGACGGGCGTGGCAAGATCCGTCAGGGCATGCTCGAGGGATCGAACGTCAACGTCGTCGAGGAGCTCGTCGACATGATCGAGACCCAGCGCGCCTATGAGGTCAACTCCAAGATGATCTCGGCGACCGACGAGATGCTCAAATATGTCAACCAGAACATCTGAGGGCGCGCTCGTGAAGTTCCTCGCAGGCCTCGCCACCGGCTCGCTGATCGTCGCCGGGCTCGCGCTCGCCGCGCCGCCCGCGCACGCGCAGTTCCTCGGCATCGGCAAGAAGAAGCACAAGGAGGATTTCTCCGTCACGCTTCCGAGCGCCGCACCGGCCGTACCCGCGCCCGCGAACGGCAGCATCTTCCAGCCGGCCGACGGCTATGCCGCGCTCTACGAAGGGCAGCGCGCGCGCCGGATCGGCGATCCGCTGACGATCGTGCTGGTCGAGCGCACCAGCGCGTCCAAGTCCGCGAGCTCGAAGCTCGATTCGGGCGGCGGCTTTGGCATCGCGCCGCCGACCGCGGGTCCGCTCGCGATCGATCCGGGCAATCTCAAGCTCGGCGGCAACCGCAATTTCTCCGGCACCGGCGCGGCCGACCAGTCGAACGCGCTGTCGGGCGAGATCAGCGTCACCGTGGCGGCGGTCTATCCCAACGGCACGATGCTCGTGCAGGGCCAGAAGCGCGTCACGCTCAATCGCGGCGACGAGTTCATCCAGATCAAGGGTATCGTGCGCACCGCCGACATCACTGCGGACAACCGCGTGCCGTCGACCCGCGTCGCCGACGCCCGCATCGCCTATACCGGCAAGGGCGATGTCGCCCGCGCCAGCCGCCAAGGCTGGCTCAGCCGCTTCTTCCAGATCATCAGCCCCTTCTAAGGCGGAGCCTCCCCATGATCCGTTACTTTCTCGCGCTCCTGATCGCCTGCCTCGCCGCCAGCCCGGCGAGCGCGCAGCGCGTCAAGGATCTGGGCGGCTTCCAAGGCATCCGCACCAACCAGCTGACCGGCTATGGCGTGGTCGTCGGCCTGCCCGGCACCGGCGACGACAATCTCGAATATACCGTTCAGTCGATGAAGGGCGTGACCTCGCGCTTCGGCTTTCAGCTGCCCGCAGGCGTCGCGCCGGGGCTCAAGAACGCCGCGGTGGTGATGATCACCGCCGAGCTGCCGCCTTTCGCCAAGCCCGGACAGAAGCTCGACATCACGGTCTCGTCGATGGGCAAGGCCAAGTCCTTGCGCGGCGGCACGCTGATCCTGACCCCGCTCCAGGGCGCCGACGGCCAGATCTATGCGATGGCGCAGGGCAATCTCGCGGTCAGCGGGCTCGGCGCCGAGGGCAAGGACGGATCGTCGGTAGTGGTCAACATCCCCTCGTCGGGCCGGATTCCCGAAGGCGCGACGGTCGAGCGCAGCGTCGACACCGGTTTCGATCGCTCGCCGTTCCTGACCTTCAATCTCGCGCGCGCCGACTTCACCACCGCGCAGCGCATCCAGGACGCCGTCAACTTCCGCTTCGGCGCGGGCCGCGCGCGCGCGATCGATGGCGTGTCGATCGCGATCCAGGCGCCTGCGGGCGCCGACGTGCGCGCCGAGATGATGAGCGAGATCGAGAACCTCACGATCGAGGCCGCCGAGGCCCCCGCGCGCGTGATCGTCAACGCGCGCACCGGCACCGTGGTGATCAACTCGGCGGTCCGCGTCAGCCCCGCCGCGGTAACACATGGTAAACTGACCGTTCGTATTGATGAAGCGCAGCAGACCAGCCAGCCCGCGCCGTTCAGCAAGGGCGAGACCCGCACCGAGCAGCACTCGACCGTCGGCGTCGAGGAGGAGAAGCATCCGATGTTCATCATGGAGCCCGGCCCCAAGCTGGCCGACGTGGTGAAGGCGGTGAATGCGATCGGCGCGTCGCCCGCGGACCTGGTCGCGATCCTCGAGGCGCTGAAGGAAGCCGGCGCGCTCAAGGCCGAGCTGATCATCCTGTGACCGGAGTCACCGGCCCGCTCGGCAGCAGCCCCGCCGGCGTGTCCGCGGACACGTCGCGCCTCGCGTCGAAGGAGAATCTCGACGCCGCGGGGCAGCGCTTCGAATCGATCTTCATCGGCATGATGCTCAAGTCGATGCGGCAGGCGAAGCTCGGCGACGGGCTGTTCGACAACAAGGCGAGCGAGCAGTTCCGCGACATGCAGGACCAGCAGTTCGCCCAGGCGATGGCCGCGCACGCGCCGATCGGCATCGGCAAGGCGATGACCGAGTTCCTCGGCAAGAACGCCAGGCTCGACGACAACGTCTCCGGCGCGACGCCGGCTGACGGGAGCGCGTCATGAGCGACATGCTCTCGATCGCCGCGTCGGGGCTGCGCGCCTATCAGACTGCGCTCACCACCACGTCCGAGAATATCGCGAATGCGGGGACCGCCGGCTATGTCCGGCGCACGTCGACCGTCCGCGAAGTGGCGACGACCGCGGGGACGACCAACGTCAACGGCATGGGCGTCACGATCGACGGCGTGGTGCGCCAGACCGACGTCTATCACGCCGGCCAGGTGCGCCTCGCGACATCCGACCTTGCGCGCAGCGACGCCGCCGCGACGTGGCTCGACCGGATTCAGAACGCGCTTACCGGCAACAAGCTCGCCGACCAGATCACCAGCTTCTTCACTTCGGTGAAGACCGCCGCGGCCGACCCTTCCGCGCTCGGCCCTCGTCAGGCGGTGCTCGAGGCCGCCTCGGGCGCAGCTTCGGCATTCAAGTCCACCGGCGACGCGCTCGCCGCGGCGCTCGCGGACCTCGATGCCACCAGCGACGCGACGGTGGGCCAGCTCAACAGCCTCACCACGACGCTGGCGCGCGTCAATTTCGGGCTCGGGCATGTCACCCCCGGCACGAGCAGCGCCGCTGCGCTGCTCGACCAGCGCGACCAGGTGCTCGAACAGATGAGCGCCCTGACAGACATTTCGGTCCAGCTCGATTCGACCGGCCGCGCCACGGTGCGCGCGGGCGGGCCGAGCGGCGCGCTGCTCGTCGAGGGCGTGAACGCCGCCGTGGTCAGCGCGACGCGCAACGGCGAAGGCGCCTCGGTCGCCTTCTCGTCGTTCATCGGCGGTAGCAAGCGCGCGCTTTCGCCGAGCGGCGGCGTGATGGCGGGGCTCGCCGAAGGCGTGACGGCGATCGCCAATGCGCAATCGCAGCTCGAGACGCTTGCGAAATCCTTCGCCGACGACATCAACGCGATGCAGGCCGCGGGCGAGGACCTTGCCGGCAATGCCGGCCAGCCGATGTTCGCGATCGGCGACCCGACCTCGAACCTGACGCTCGCGCTCACCGATCCGCGCGGGATCGCCGCCGCGTCGCCGGGCAAGGGGCCGCGCGCCAACAGCAATCTGCTGACCCTCG
>JAEWCK010000199.1 GCA_023390675.1 Pseudomonadota bacterium | reverse complement strand
TCCCAGGACCTTCCACGTCAAGTCGTTCGGCTGCCAGATGAACGTCTATGACGGCGAGCGCATGGCCGAGCTGATGGCCGCCCAGGGCCTCACCGCCGCCGCCGATGCCGACGCCGCCGATCTCGTCGTGCTCAACACCTGCCACATCCGCGAGAAGGCGACTGAGAAGGTGTATTCGGACGTCGGCCGCCTTCGCAAGAACGCCGCCGCGAACGAGCGCGCCGCGCCGATGATCGCGATCGCCGGCTGCGTCGCGCAGGCGGAGGGCGAGGAGATTGTCCGCCGGGCGAAGGTCGATGTCGTCGTCGGCCCGCAGGCCTATCACAACTTGCCCGCGCTGGTCGCCAAGGCCGCGCAGGGCGCCTCGGCGCTCGACACCGACATGCCGGCGCTCAGCAAGTTCGAGACGCTGCCCAGGCGCCGCAAGGTCGGCCCGGCCGCCTTCCTCACCGTGCAGGAAGGTTGCGACAAGTTTTGCACCTATTGCGTCGTGCCCTACACCCGCGGCGCCGAGATCAGCCGCCCCTTCACCGCGCTGGTCGACGAGGCCAAGGCGCTGGTAGAGGCCGGCGCGCGCGAGATCACGCTGCTCGGCCAGAACGTCAATGCGTGGGACGACGACGCGGGCACCGGCCTCCACGGCCTGATCCACGCGCTCGACCGGATCGAGGGGCTGCACCGCATCCGCTACACGACCTCCCATCCCAACGACATGCGCGAGGGCCTGATCCGCGCCCACGCCGAAGTCGAAAAGCTGATGCCCTTCCTGCACCTGCCCGTGCAGGCGGGGAGCGACCGCATCCTCAAGGCGATGAACCGCAGCCACACGCGGGACTCCTACCTGCGCATCCTCGACCGCGTCCGCGCCGCGCGGCCCGACATCGCGCTGTCGGGCGACTTCATCGTCGGCTTTCCGGGCGAGACCGAAGCCGATTTCGCCGAGACGCTGAGCCTCGTCGACGCAGTCGGCTATGCCCAGTGCTTCAGCTTCAAATATTCGCCCCGCTCCGGCACGCCCGCCGCCGAGATGACCGAGGGCTTCGTGCCCGCGCCCGTGATGGACGAGCGCCTCCAGCGCCTCCAGTCCGCGCTCAATCGCGATCAGCTCGCGTTCAACCAGGCGAGTGTCGGCAAGGCCTGCCAGGTCCTGATCGAACGCCCCGGCCGCCACGCAGGCCAGATGATCGGCAAGTCGCCCTGGCTCCAGTCGGTCCACCTCGAGACCGGCGCGGCGATCGGCGACATCGTCGAGGTCGAGATCGTCCAGGCCGGCCCCAATTCGCTGGGCGGCGTCGAGCGGGTCCGCGCCGCCGCCTGAAGCTCCGGCAGTCGTGAAGATGTCACACCCGCGCGCCAAATCGCGGGGTGCGGCAACTTGCCGCTGTCATTACAGGATTTCCTCTGTCATCGTCCCCCTCGAAACATGCGCCACGGAACCACCCGCACCACTTCCGGTTACGCCTCCACAGGCCGCGCATTTCCCTCGCTTGATCGCCAGAATCGCTGGAACTGGCGTTACCTTCGTTACCTTTGCCCGAGCCTCGAAAGGACCGCATGAGTCGCAAGCCCGTCCCTGCCCAGTCCGGTGAACGCAGCCGGGTCGAGGTGACCTTCGACAAGCCCCAGCTCCTGCCCCGGCTCTTCGGCGAGTTCGACAGCAACATCCTTGCGCTGGAAGAGCGGCTCGGCGTCTATATCCACGCCCGCGGCCAGAAGGTGCAGATCGAAGGCTCGGCCGAAGCCGTCGCGCATGCCCGCGAGGTGCTCCAGGAGCTCAACGCCCGCGTCATCCGCGGCGAGGATATCGACACCGGGCTGATCGATGCGGTGATCGCGATGTCGAGCGAGCCGATGTTCACCGGCATCGTCAAGGCGGACAACGGCAATGCGCCCCCGCCGATCATGATCCGCACGCGCAAGAAGACGATCGTCCCGCGCTCGATCGCGCAGACCCAATATATGCGCGCGCTCGTCTCGACCGACATGATCTTCGCGCTGGGACCCGCGGGCACCGGCAAGACCTATCTCGCCGTCGCGCAGGCGGTCGCACAGCTCATCACCGGCAGCGTCCAGCGGCTGATTCTGTCGCGCCCCGCGGTCGAGGCGGGCGAGCGGCTCGGCTTCCTGCCCGGCGACATGAAGGAGAAGGTCGACCCCTATCTCCGCCCGATCTACGACGCGCTCTACGATTGCCTCCCCGCCGAGCAGGTCGAGCGCCGCATCTCGTCGGGCGAGATCGAGATCGCGCCGATCGCCTTCATGCGCGGCCGTACGCTGGCGGACGCCTTCGTCATCCTCGACGAGGCGCAGAACACCACGCCCGCGCAGATGAAGATGTTCCTCACGCGCTTCGGCCAGAACAGCCGGATGGTGATCTGCGGCGACCCCAACCAGGTCGACTTGCCCGGCGGCCCGCCTGCGAGCGGATTGAACGACGCAGTAAAGAGGCTCGAAGGCGTAGAGGGCATAGCCTTCTCGCGCTTCACCGCCGGCGATGTCGTCCGCCACCCGATCGTCGGCCGGATTGTCGAGGCGTATGAGGGACCGGATGCGTAAGACGCTTTCAATCCTCCCCGGGACGGGCAGGATTTAATGTTGGACGTCGCCGCCCTCCCCGAATCCCCCTGGCCCGAAGGCGATTGGGACGAGCTGGCGACCCGCGCCGCCACCGCCGCGATCCAGCAGACCCCGTGGCTCGAATGGCTCGATCACCCCGCGTCGATCGAAGTCGCGGTCCGCCTGACCAGCGACGCTGAGGTCCACGTTCTAAACAAGCAGTATCGCGACAAAGACAAGCCGACCAACGTCCTCTCCTTCCCGATGGTCCAGCCCGATCTGCTCGAGACCGTCACCGAGAACAGCGACGACGGCGAGGTCATCCTCGGCGACATCGTCCTTGCGCACGGGATCTGCGCGGCTGAGGCGCTCGAACGGCAGGTCAGCCTCGAAGATCACGCCACGCACCTGATTGTGCACGGAACGCTGCATTTGCTAGGCTATGACCATATGGCGGATGCCGAGGCCGAGGCGATGGAAGCGATGGAGCGTGCCGCGCTCGACGCGCTCGGCCTGCACGACCCCTATCCGGTACGCGAGGACTGAACGACCAGATGCCCGAGGGCCAAAGTAGCGCCGGCAACGGCGATTCCCACGAAAGCGGCGGCATATGGCGGTCTCTCCGCACGCTCCTGTTCGGCGACGAGCAGGGCGAGACGCTGCGCGACCGGCTCGAGGACGCGATCGACGAGCATGAGGAGGAAGGCGCCAAGGCGCCCGCGGGCGACCTCGCTCCGATCGAGCGCCAGATGCTGCGCAACCTGCTCCATTTCGGCGAGCGCGACGCGGGCGACATGGGCGTGCCGCGCGCCGACATCACCGCGGTCGAGGAAGGCACCAGCTTCGCCGATCTCGTCCAGCTCTTCGCCGAGGCGGGACACAGCCGTCTGCCGGTCTATCGCGAGGCGCTCGATACCGTGGTCGGCATGGTCCACATCAAGGACGTGTTCGCGATCCTCGCCACCGGCGCGCCGCATCCCGAAAGCATCGCCGGGCTGATCCGCCAGCCGCTCTACGTTCCCCAGTCGATGGGCGCGCTCGACCTGCTGGCGCAGATGCGCGGCAGCCGCACGCACCTCGCGATCGTGCTCGATGAATATTCGGGCACCGAGGGGCTGATCACGATCGAGGACTTGATCGAGGAGATCGTCGGGGAGATCGAGGACGAGCATGACGAGGCGCCGACGGCGCTGCTCGTTCCCATCGACGGCGGCGGCTGGGACGCCGATGCCCGCGCCGAGCTCGAAGATGTCGGCGAGACGATCGACCCACGCCTCGCCGAGGTGGACGAGGATGTCGATACGCTTGGCGGCCTCGCCTTCGTGCTCGCCGGGCACGTCCCCGAGCCCGGGGAGTGCCTGACGCACGATAGCGGCTGGAAGCTCGAGATCGTCGACGCCGACAGCAAGCGCGTCACGCGCCTGCGTCTCCATCCGCCCCAGAAGCTTGCCGAGGCCGAAGAATGAAACCCTGGATGAAGCGTGTCCTGATCGTCGCGGCAGTCCTGATCGTGCTGCTCGCCATCCTCGCCTGGTGGGCGACGCGTCCCGAGGTCGCCAAGCTTTCCGAACAGGCCGTCACCGGGCAGGTGCCCCAGCTCGGCGAGACGCGCGTCCAGAACTTTCCGACGATGGTCGTCGCCAGGCCGGTCGGTTGGGGCAATGCCACCCCGGCCGCTGCGCAGGGCCTCAAAGTCGCCGCCTTCGCTGACAAGCTCGAGCATCCGCGCTGGCTCTATCGCCTCCCTAATGGCGACGTGCTGGTCGCCGAGACCAATTCGCCGCCGCGCAAGACCGGCGGGATCACCGGCCTCGTGATGGGCTGGCTGATGCATCGCGGCGGCTCGGACGTTCCCTCGCCCAACCGCATCACTTTGCTGCGGGATTCGAACGGCGACGGCGTCGCCGATCAGCGCTCGGTGCTGCTCGACGCAGGCCATGGGCTCAATTCGCCCACCGGCATGGCGCTGGTCGGCGACTGGCTCTACGTCGCCAACACCGACGCGCTGATCCGCTATCCGTTCAAGCCGGGCCAGGCGAAGATCGATGCGAAGCCGGAAAAGGTCTTCGCGCTCCCCGGCGGCGGGATGCACTGGGCGCGCAACATCCTCGCCTCGCCCGACGGCAAGAGCATCTTCGTGACGGTCGGCTCCTCGTCGAACATCGCTGATGACGGGCTCGAGGCGGAGGGACCCGCTTATTCGGAGAGCTTCCACGATCTCGCGCGGATCAAGGACGCCGCGAGCCGCACCCGCGCCGCGATCATCGAGGTCTCGCCCGATACGAAGACCGCACGCATCTATGCCTGGGGCATGCGCAATCCCAACGGCTTGGCGTTCGAGCCGAAGACCGGCGCGCTATGGGCCGTGGTCAACGAGCGCGACATGCTCGGATCGGATATGCCGCCCGATTATCTGACCCAGGTCGATTTCGGCGCCTTCTACGGATGGCCGTGGAATTATTGGGGCGGCTACGAGGACAAGCGCGTCGACCCCGGCCGCCCCGAGCTGCGCCAGTACACCAAGCGCCCCGATTTCGCGCTCGGCCCGCATACCGCCCCGCTCGGCCTCGCCTTCGCGGGCGACGCCAGGCTCGGGCCGAACTGGTCCAACGGCGCCTTCGTCGCGCTCCACGGCTCGTGGAACCGCGAGCCGCCCTCGGGCTACAAGGTCGTCTACGTCCCCTTCGGCGAAGGCGGTTTCCCCGCCAAGGGCGCCAAGCCCATCGACTTGCTCACCGGCTTTCTCAATGCCGACGGCAAGACCGTGAAGGGCCGCCCGGTCGGGCTCGCCGCCGATGCGACGGGGGCGTTGCTCGTCGCCGACGATGTCGGCAACATGGTCTGGAGAGTCAGCGCGGCACAATAGCAAAGGGGGAGGAATGATGAGGGGTTTGTCGATCGCGGCCGTCGCCGTGTCGTTGGTCGCGCCGCAGGCATTGTCCCAGACGGGTTCGAATGGCGCCAGCCTCGTCGAATGCCGGCTGCCGCTGCGCGATGCGATGCAGGCGGCGCTCAAATTCCCCGTGCTCAAGCGCGAGAAGGAAGCCGAAACCGGCGACGTCACCGCCGTCCTCCAGCCCGCCGGCCTCAATGTGATCGGCCAGCCGGTCCAGGCGTTCAATGTCACGCGCTCGACTTGGGACACGCAAACGACGACCTTCACCACATTGGTCGCGCTCGATTATCCGGCGGTCAAGGCCGCGCTGCCCAAGGCCTATGGCAAGACGAAGTGCGACGTCGTCGGCACCGCGATCACTTATTGCCAGATGACGATGCCCGAGGATGCCTCGACGGGGGCGCGGCACCGCGTGACGATGAGCGCCGAGCCGGCCGAAGGCGGCGGCACGATGCTGTCCTGCCTCTACGAAAAGCTCGACAGCTAGGTCGCGAACAGCATCGCGTCGTCAGCGAATGCCTTGAACTCGAGCGCATTGCCGCTCGGATCGCGGAAGAACATCGTCGCCTGCTCGCCCGGCTGGCCCTTGAAGCGAATGTGCGGCGCGATCCCGAAGGGGACCTCCGCCGCCTCGACGCGCGCAGCGAGCGCCTCCCAGTCGGGCATTGTCAGCACCACGCCGAAATGCGGCACCGGCACATGGTGCCCGTCCACTTCGTTGGCGACCGCTACCGGCTTCGCGGCGGGATCGAGATGCGTGACGATCTGATGGCCGAACAAGTCGAAGTCGATCCACTGCTCGGCCGAGCGTCCCTCCGGACATCCCAGCACGCCGCCGTAGAAGGAGCGCGCAGCAGCGAGGTCGTGGACGGGAAAGGCGAGATGGAAAGGGCGCAGCGTCATTCGGAGTCCATACCAAATCCTCATCCAGACGGGGAGAGGGGGCAAATGAAGCTGGTGGAGGGTAATTTCGTCAGGCGGTAGCGCTTGGGGGAGAGCCCAACCACGGCTTCGCGATCCCCCTCCCCCTCCGGGGGAGGATTTGGTAGGCACCGCCGCGATGCTTTCCCGCCCCCTGCTCGCCGCGCTTCTCGCGGGCTTCATCTCTGCGACCGGCTTCGCCCCGCTCGAATGGTGGCCGGTAGCGCTGATCTGCTTCGCGGTGCTGCTCCATTTGACCTGGAACGCCGCCGGCCTGAAATCCGCGCTGCTGCGCGGCTGGGTGTTCGGCGTCGGCCATTTCGCGCTCGGCAACAACTGGATCCAGCACGCCTTCGACTATCAGGACAAGATGCCGCCGGTGCTCGGCTATTTTGCCGTGGTCGCGCTTGCGCTCTACCTCGCCGTCTATCCGGCGCTGGCGATGGGACTCGCCTGGCAGTTCGACCGGCTGGTCCGGCGCCGCAGCGGCTGGCTGCCCGAGCCCGATCCCGGCTTCGTCCTCGCCGCGGCGGCCGCGTGGATCGCCACCGAATGGCTGCGCGGCACGATGTTCACCGGCTATCCGTGGAACCCGCTCGGCGTGCTCTGGGTGCCGACTTTGGTCAGCGGCCTCGCCGCGTGGATCGGCACCTACGCGCTATCGGGCGTGACGATCGTCGTCGCGGGCGCGCTCTATCTCGCCGTCGCGCGCTTCGACTTTCGACCATTGCTCGTGACGCTCGTCGCGCTCGCAATCCTGCCGCTTTTCGTCTGGGACCCCTGCGTCGTCGCCACCTGCGTGCCGCACGACGACGCGCGCCGCGTCCGCATCGTCCAGCCCGATATCGGCCAGGAAGGCGTCGAGAGCCCCGATTATGCCGAGCGCGTCCTCGCCCGCCTGATCGCCGGGAGCGGCGAGCCCGGCGCCGCGCCGCGGCTCGTCGTCTGGCCCGAGGGCACGGTCAATTACTATATCGAGGACGGCTATCCCGATCCGCGCTTCTATCGCCGCGGCGATCCGCGCTGGGTGCGCGCGCGCATCGCCGGGC
>JAEWCK010000401.1 GCA_023390675.1 Pseudomonadota bacterium | reverse complement strand
CCTTTTCCTCGGCGCGGCGGGCTTCGGCCTCGGCGGCCTCGGCGCGCTCGCGCTCCTCGCGGCGGCGCGCTTCCTCGGCGGCCTGGAGGCGCTGCTCCTCGGCTTCGCGGAGCATGCGCGTCTGACGCTCCTGCGCAGTCTCGCCGGCAGGGGCGGAGGGGCGCGGAGCCGGGGCGGCCGGACGCGGCGCAGAGGCCGGGGCGGGAGCCGGCGCGGGCGCGGCTTCCTCGACGACATGACCCTGCGGTCCCAGGACCCGGCGGCGCTTCACTTCCACGACCACGGTGTTCGAGCGGCCATGGCTGAAGCTCTGCTTCACCTTGCCCGTCTCGACCGTGCGCTTCAGCCCCAGCGGCGCGCGCATGCCCAGTTTCGGCTTATCGTTTTCGGTGTCGCTCATGCGGGCTTACAAAGTCCTTCAGTGTATCGTTTGTCGTGCAGCGCGTCCGGCGGAAGCGCCGATGCGCCTTGCGAAGCGGTTTCGCAAGGGCGGGGGTTCGGTTCGGGGCCGATAAAGCGCAGCCACCGGTCGAGCGCTTCGCTCACCCGGGCGGCCGCTTTGGCGTCGGTCAGGCCGGCATGTACCACATTTTCGCGGCCCAGCGCCAAGGACAATATGGTGCGCGGGACCGGCAATGTTAAGCCCCTGAGCCCCGAGCCTTCGCGATCCGAACCGACGCGCCATGCCTGGGCGAGCTTCGCGGCCCCGTCCGCGCCCGCGTCGGCGGCGTGGAGGAGCAGGTGCAGCCGCCCGCCGCGCGCCGCCTCGGCGATGCGATCGCCGCCGATCGCGACGTTGCCCGCCTTGAATTCGAGCCCGAGCCGATCGAGCGCGCCGCGCTGAAGCTGGTCGGCGATGCGCGCGCTCAGATCGTCGGGGATGCGGATGTCGCCGGTCCTGAACGCCCGCGAAAGCGCGCCCTTGAGCTTGCCCGTTGCCGCTTCGAGCTCGGCGCGCGTCACCCCGATCCATGCGCCGCGGCCCGGAGCCTTGGCGCGGACATCGGGGAGCACGTCGCCTTCGGGCGAGAGCGCGAGCCGGATCAGCCCCTCGCGCGGGCTTTCGTCGCGCGAGAGGATGCAGGTGCGAACCGGACCGTCAGTGTCTAGCCGGCGCGTATCATTGCTCGGATTCCGCAACTGCGTCCTCCTCGCTCGCGGCCGGGGCCGCCTCTTCGTCCGCGAACCAGTGCGCGCGCGCGGCCATGATGATCTCGTTGCCCTGCTCTTCGCTGAGCCCGTACTCGGCGAGCACCCCGCCCTTGTCCTCGACGCGCTTGGGCGCGTCCTCGTTGCGGCGGCGCAGCTCCTGGCGCTTCTTCTGGACGAGCTCGTCGGTGGCGAGGTCCGCCAGATCGTCGAGCGTCTTGATCCCCGCCTTGCCGAGCGTGACGAGCATCGCTTCGGTCAGATAGGGGATCGTGGTCAGGTCGTCGGACACGCCGAGCTCGCGGCGGAGCTGGCGATTGGCCTCCTCGCGGCGCTCGAGCGCCTCGGCGGCGCGGCTCTGCAGCTCCTGGCCGAGTTCCTCGTCGAAGCCCTCGATCGAGGCGATCTCGTCGAGCTCGACATACGCGACTTCCTCGAGGCTCGAGAAGCCCTCGGCGACGAGCAGCTGCGCCAGCGTCTCGTCGACGTCGAGCTCGTTCTGGAACATCTCGCTGTTCTGGACGAACTCGGCCTGGCGCTTCTCGCTCGCGTCGGTCTCGGTGAGGATATCGATCGCCTTGGCAGTAAGCTGGCTGGCGAGGCGGACATTCTGGCCGCGGCGGCCGATCGCGAGGCTGAGCTGGTCGTCGGGGACGACGACTTCGATACGGTCGTCCTCCTCGTCGATCACCACGCGGCTGACATTGGCCGGCTGGAGCGCGTTGACGACGAAGGTCGCGGTGTCGGGCGACCAGGGGATGATGTCGATCTTCTCGCCCTGCATCTCCTGCACGACCGCCTGGACGCGGCTGCCCTTCATGCCGACGCAGGCGCCGACCGGGTCGATCGAGCTGTCATGGCTGATGACGCCGATCTTGGCGCGCGAGCCCGGATCGCGGGCGGCGGCCTTGATCTCGATGATGCCGTCGTAGATCTCGGGCACTTCCTGCGCGAACAGCTTCTTCATGAAGTCGGGATGCGCGCGGCTGAGGAAGATCTGCGGGCCGCGGTTCTCGCGGCGGACGTTGAGGATGATCGAGCGGACGCGGTCGCCGACGCGAACCACTTCGCGCGGGATCTGCTGGTCCCGGCGGATGACGCCCTCCGCGCGGCCGAGATCGACCACGACGTGACCGAACTCGACGCGCTTCACCACGCCGGTGATGATCTCGCCCATCCGGTCCTTGAATTCCTCGAACTGGCGCTCGCGCTCGGCATCGCGGACCTTCTGGAAGATGATCTGCTTCGAGGCCTGCGCCTGGATGCGGCCGAACTCGATCGGGGGCAGCGGATCGACGATGAAGTCGCCCACCGCCGCGTCCTTCTGGAGCTTCTGCGCGCCCTTCAGGTCGATCTGCTTGAAATAGTCGTCGACTGCCTCGACCACTTCGACGACGCGCCACAGGCGGAGGTCGCCGGTGTTCGGATCGAGCTTGGCGCGGATGTCGTTCTCGACGCCATAACGATTCTTGGCGGCGCGCTGGATCGCGTCCTCCATCGCCTCGATGACGATGGCCTTGTCGATCAGCTTTTCCTTGGCGACCGAATCGGCGATCGCGATCAGCTCGGCCTTGTTGGCGGAAATGGCAGTGGCCATCAGTCTTGTTCCTCTGTGTCGAATTCTTCTTCGTCGACGCCTTCCATCGAAAGCGGCGCGGTTGCGGCGATGAGCCGGTCGGTCATCAGGAGCTTGGCGTCGGCGATCTGGGCGAAGGGCACGGTGACTTCGCGGTGCTTGCGCACATGGATGGTCACGCTCTCGCCCTCCACGCCGACCAGGTCGCCGGTCAATTGCTTGCGATTGTCGGCGGTTGCTTCGGTCAGGTTGATCCGCGCCTCGTGCCCCTTCCAGTCCGCGAAGTCCTGGAGGCGCGTGAGCGGGCGGTCGATCCCCGGGGAGCTGACTTCGAGCCGATAGGCGTGCTCGATCGGGTCCGCCCCCGTTCCTTCGAGCGCATCGAGTGCGTCCGAAATCCGGCGCGACAGATCGGCGCAATCGTCGATCGTCAGCTGGCGCGTGTCGGGACGCTCGGCCATTACCTGGAGCGTCGGATCGCTCTCGCCGCCGAACATCTTGACGCGCACCAGAGCGAGCCCGAGCGCCTTGGCTTCGGGTTCGATCAGTCGGGTCAGTTCGGCGATGTCCGCCACTCGGCACTCCAGCAAGATAAGCAGCTTCAGCGCCGGAGCCCTGCGGGCCCCGACCTCGGCATGTTTGACGATGTCGAGAAAGCAAGGGCGATATACGCCGGACCCGCGCGGCCCGCAAGTGCCTCGCTAGCCGGGGTTGTGCTGCGCGAGGAAGCGGCCGACGCGGTTGAGGAAATCCGCCGAGTGGCCGGGATCGTCGAGGCTGTGCCCCTCGCCTTCATAGGCGACGTAGTCGTGCGCGCGCCCGAGCCGGGTCAGCGCCTCGTGCAGCCGGATCGACTGGTCGGGCGGGACGGTCTCGTCCGCAGAACCATGCGCGATCAGGATAGGCATCGTGAGGCCGCCGACATAGGTCATCGGCGAAAGCGATTCGAGCGAAGGCGCCTTGCCCTGGATGCGATGCCGCCAGGCGCGGAAGTCGCGCTCCTCGAAGGTCTTGTGGTCGTAATCGAGCTGCGCCCTGACATCCGAGATGCCGGCAAAGGCGATCGCGCAGCGATAGAGGCCGGTGTCGCGCGCCGCCGCCCACATCGCGGCATAGCCGCCATAGGATGCGCCCATGATGCACACGCGCTTCGAATCGATCGTTCCCTGCGCGGCGAGCCACTTCACGCCGTCATCGGCATCGTCCTGCATGCCGCGGCCCCATTCGCCGTCGCCGCGATCGAGGAATTCGCGACCATAGCCGGTCGAACCGCGGAAATTGGGCTGGAGCACCGCATATCCCTGCGCCGCCAGATACTGGACCCAGGGATCGTAATCCCATTCGTCACGCGCGAAGGGACCACCATGCGGCATCACGATCAGCGGCAGCCGGTGCGGGTCGCGCCCCGCCGGAAGCGTGAGATAGCCCGGGATCACAAGCCCGTCGCGGGCGCGGTAGCTGATCGGGCGAACCTCGGCCATGCGCTTGCCCGCCAGCGCCGGATTGATCGGCGCCAGCTCGGTCGCGCGGCCCTGCGCGAATACGTACCACGCCCCGGGATCGCTCGCCGAGCGGCTGAGCACGAGCAGCCGCGCGCCGTCCGCGCTTGCCGAGGCGACGCGATTGACCCGGCCGGGTAGCGCGGCGTCGATCGCGGCCTGGCGGCGGGCCCGATCGGAATCGAACCACAGCATCTCGTCGCGCGCGCCCGACCAGGCGACGCCGAGCAGCCGCCCTTCGGGGCTCGCCTCGAAATCGTCGACGTCGGCGTTCGGGTTTTCGTAGAGCAATGCGCCGAGGCGGCTCTTGCGGAAATCATAGGCATAGAGGCCGGTGCGGCCGTGCGGCGTCTCGGCCAGCGCGAAGCCCTTGTCGCTGCCTTGGACCGGGAAGAATTGCTCGATCCCCGAATCCACGTCGCCGGCGCCCTTGCTCGATCGGCTGAAGCGGTCGCCCTCGCTGCGGCGATAGAGCAACCACGAACGGTCGCCGCGAACGCCCATTCCGGCGCGGACCACGCCCGCGCTGTCGGCGACCCAGTCGTGCACAAACGCCTCGGCGCGGACGACTTCGCTGCGTGCGCCGGTGGCGAGATCGACGCGATAGACTGCGGGCGTGTCCGCCCCCGGCGCATGGCTTTCGAGCAGCAGGAAGCCCCGCGCGCGATCGACATGGAGCACCTGGTCGCCCATCCCCGCGGCGCGGACGTCGCCGAGCTGGGTCTGGGTGCCGCGCGCGACATCGAGCACGACGAGGCGCGTGACCGGTGCGTCGCCGTCGCGGATCAGGCTGGTGAGCAGACGGGCGCCATCGAGCCAGCAATACCATTCGAGCCGCTCGCCGTCGGGCAGCGTCACCGGCTGGGGCGCGGCGGCATGCGCCGCATCGAGCAGCACCAGCCGCGCTATGCCGGCGACGGCCATGCGCGCGACGACGCGCGCGCCATCGGGCGAGAGCTGGGG
>JAEWCK010000154.1 GCA_023390675.1 Pseudomonadota bacterium | reverse complement strand
GGGATCCTCGCCGACAATCCGCGCACCGGGTCGTTGCTCGCCCAGGCCGCGTGGAATCTCGCCGGTCGGCTGAGCTGCCCGGTGATGGAAGTGCGCGGCGGGCCGCTGCCCGGGCCCGAATGGCAAGTCGATTCGAGCCGCTATCTGGGGTTCGCGCGCGACCTCGCCGCGGACGACGAGGCGGAGCTGCTCGCCATCCCGCGCAAGCAGCGCGCGGAGGTTCGCAAGGGGCTCGAGGCCGACCTCGAGATCGTCACCGGCTGTAACGCGGAAGACGTCAACGCCCATTACGCCGTCTACGCTGAGTCCGTCCGGAATCTCGGCACGCCGGTTTTCCCGAAACGCCTGTTCACCGAAGTGCTGCGCGAATTTGGCAAGGCGGCGGATGTGCTTATAGTGCGCAGCGGCGGGGTGGCTGTGGCGAGCGTTTTGAGCCTTTACTGGAACGGCACGGTGTACCCTTATTGGGGTGGCGGCACCGCCGCCGCGCGTCGGCTGCGCGCCAACGACCGCATGTATTTCGAGCTGATGCGCCACGCCCGCGCGCGCGGCTGCACGCGCTTCGACTTCGGCCGCTCCAAGACCGGGAGCGGGCCTGCCGCGTTCAAGAAGAACTGGGGTTTCGAGCCGACCCCGCTGACTTATTACGAGCGCATCGCCGAGGGGGCGAGCGCGCGTGATGCGAGCCCGGTCAATCCCAAGTACAAATTGCAGGTGGCGCTGTGGAGCAAGCTGCCGCTCGCTGTCGCCAACCGCATCGGTCCGTTCATCGCGAAGGGACTCGGCTGATGGGCGACATCCTCTTCCTCGCGCACCGCGTGCCCTATCCGCCCGATCGCGGCGACAAGATCCGCGGCTTCAACGTGCTCAAATATCTCTCGGGCCGGAAGCGCGTGCACCTGATCGCGTTCGCCGACGATCCTGCCGATCTCAAGCAGAAGAGCGAGCTGGCCAAATATACCGGCAACCGCTCGATCTTCTGGCGCGCCAAGTCGCAGGCGCTGGCGAGCGTGCAGGCGCTGATGTCGCACCGGCCGGTGTCGCTGACTGCGTTCGACAACGATGCGCTCAGGCAGGCAGTGGAGAACACGCTCGCGCGGCATCGCATCGACACGATCTACGTCTTCTCGAGCCAGATGGCGCAATATCTGCCGCCCAATCCGCGGCAGCGCGTGATCATGGACTTCGTCGACATGGATTCGGCCAAGTTCGCCGCCTACGCCAAGGCCTCGAAGGGGCCGATGAGCTGGATGCTCGGGCGCGAGGCGCGGCTGCTGCTCGCCCACGAAAAGGCGACCGCGGCACGCGCCGACGCCAATCTGTTCGTCAGCGAGGCCGAGGCGGACCTGTTCCGCAAGCGCACCGGCGCGGACTGCGTGCACGTCGTCGAGAACGGGATCGACACGGCCTATTTCGATCCGTCGGCGGCGTTCAAGCGCGTCGATGCGATGGGATCGACGATCGTCTTCACCGGGCAGATGGACTATCGCCCGAATGTCGAGGGTGTGACCTGGTTCGTCGAGACGATCCTGCCGCACATCCGCCTCGTCCATCCCGACGCGCGCTTCATGATCGTCGGGCGCAATCCCACCGATGCAGTCAAGGCGCTGGTGAAGCATCCGGGCGTCGCGGTGATTGGCGAAGTCGCCGATGTGCGCGGCTGGCTGGCGCAGGCGGCGGTGGTCGTCGCGCCCTTGAAGCTTGCGCGCGGCATCCAGAACAAGGTGCTCGAAGGCATGGCGATGGCGCGGCCGGTGGTCGCCTCCGCCGCGGCTGCGCAGGGCATCGATCATGGCGGCGCGATCCGCGTCGGCGAGACGGTGGGCGAGATTGCCGAGGAAGTGACGCGCCTGCTCTCCGATCCGCGCAAGGCCGCGGCGCTGGGCGAAGCGGCGCGCGAGCGGGTGATCGAGCGCTATAGCTGGGAAGCGCGGCTCGCGCCGCTCGACGAAGTGCTCGGCCTGCCGCTCCGCCCCGCCAAGGAAGAGCGCGTCGCGCGCGTCACTGACGTGCCGAAGAAGCCCCGGCGGGCGGCGTGACGCGTGGCGCGGGCCGGTATCCGCCCCAATCCATTCCCCTCCCTGGAAGGGAGGGGTTAGGGGTGGGTAGGCCTCCGCAGGCAGCTCGCTCGCGGATAGCAACCCACCCCCAGCCCCTCCCTTCCAGGGAGGGGAGCAGGTTCGATGCGCGCTGGAAGCGGCATGCCGCGATCCTCGGGACCGTCTGGGCGGTGCTGCTCGCGATCTTCTGGCGCGATACCGCCGATCTCGCGACGATCTACTGGACCAACACCACATTCGGGCATTGCCTGTTCATCGCGCCGGTGATCGGCTGGCTGGTGTGGCAGCGCCGGCATGAGCTGCCGCTGGTGGTGCCGCAGGGCTGGTGGCCCGGGCTCGCGCTCGTCGCAGCCGGGGGATTTTCGTGGATGATCGGGGATGCCGCGAGCGTCGCGCTTTTCCGCCATGCCGGGCTGGTCGCAATGCTCCAGGGGGCGGTGCTCGCGGTGCTCGGCCCCAATGTGGCGCGCGCGCTGCTCTTCCCGCTCTTCTACATGCTCTTCCTCGTCCCCTTCGGCGAGTTCCTGGAAGGCCCGCTGCAGGACCTCACGATCGCGATGATGATGCCGCTGCTGCACCTGTTCGGGGTGCCCGCGACGGTGGACGGGGTGCTGATCACCACGCCCAACGGCTATTTCGAAGTCGCCGAGGCGTGCTCGGGAGCCAAGTTCCTGATCGCGATGGTCGCGTTCGGGGTGCTCGTCGCGAACGTCTGCTACGTCTCCTGGCGGCGGCGCGCGGCGTTCATGGTCGCGGCGCTGATCGTGCCGGTGCTCGCCAACGGGCTGCGCGCATTCGGGACGATCTATGCGGCGTGGTGGACCTCGGTCGAGGCGGCGACGGGATTCGACCATATCGTCTATGGCTGGGTGTTCTTCGCGCTGGTGATGGCGGCCGTGCTCGCGATCGGCTGGAAATGGTTCGACCGCGATCCCGATGCGGCGTGGTTCGATCCGGCGACGCTGCAGGCGCCGGTCCGGCGTCGACTCGACGCGCCGGTCGCCGGGCTGCTGGCGCTGACGGTCGCGAGCCTGTTCCTCGGCTGGTCGAGCCTCAACGATGCGCGCGCGAATGCGCTGCGCGGCGAAGCTGGCCTGCCGCAAGTGCCCGGCTGGCAACTCGCGCCGCTCGGCCCGGCACCGGCCTGGTCGCCCAACTTTCCGGGCGCGGACCGCTATCTGATCGGGCGCTATACCGATGGGCGGGGGCGCTGGGTCGATGTCGCGGTGGCGGCCTATGTGAGCCAGCGCGAGGGGCGCGAGCTGGTCGGCTTCGGGATCGGTGCGATCCGCGAGAACGATCGCTGGGTGCGGATCGAGGATCTTGGGCCACTCGCACGCGGCGCGGCGATGCGGATGACCGGACCGGGACGGGTGGAACGCGAGACCGTTACTTGGTACCGGCTCGGCGGGGTGCTGACCGGGAGCGACAAGCGCGTGAAGCTGGAGACGTTGAAGGCCAAGCTGTTCGGCACCAGCCAGGCGGCTGCGGCGGTGCTGATCTCGGCCGAGCAGGGCCAGGACCGCGCGGCGGAGACAGTGATCCGCGACTTCCTGCGCGCAGCAGGGCCGGTCGAAGCGCTCGCGGATCGCGTGACGGGTAGCAACTAAAGATGTGCGGAATCGCGGGGCTCTATTACCCCGCTCTCGCCAAGCCGGTGGAGCCCGCGCGCGTCGCGGCGATGGCGGATGCGCTCGCGCATCGCGGGCCGGATGGGTCCGGCGTGTGGGTCGCGCCGGGCGTGGGGCTGGGGCATCGCCGGCTGGCGATCATCGACATCGAGGGCGGGGTCCAGCCGATGGCGGCGCCGGACGGCAGCGTCGTCGTCAGCTACAATGGCGAGATCTACAATTTCCGCGAGGTGCGTGCCGAGCTCGAGGCGCGGGGGGCGGAGTTCCTGACCGACAGCGATACCGAGGTGCTGCTCCACGGCTGGCGGGTCTGGGGTCCGCTGATGCTCGACCGGCTGAACGGGATGTTCGCGTTCGCGATCTATGATGCCGAGAAGAAGAGCCTTTTTCTGGCGCGGGACCGGTTCGGAGTTAAGCCTCTCGTTTACACTGAGATGGCCGATGGCGCGGTGGCTTTTGCGTCTGAAATCAAAGGGTTGATGGCGCACCCGCTGTTTCGTCGGACTCCCGATTTCCGCGCGGTCGAGGACTATCTGGGATTGGGCTATGTGCCTGACGACGCTTCGATTCTGGCCGGGGTGAAGAAGCTTCCGGCGGGGCATTTCCTGCTGCTGGAGCGCGGCCAACGGGTGTCGAATCCGGTACGCTGGTGGGACCTGGACTTCTCGAAGCGCGCCTCCGGCAAGCTCCGCGACCTCGAAGCCGAGCTGATCGAGCTGATGCGCGCGGCGGTGCGTTCGCGGATGATCGCCGACGTGCCGCTGGGCGCGTTCCTCTCGGGCGGGGTCGACAGCAGCGCCGTGGTCGCGCTGATGGCCGAGGCGAGCCGCAGCGCGGTGAAGACGTGCACGATCGGGTTCGACGAAGCGGGGCACGACGAGAGCGACTATGCGCAAATGGTCGCGGCGCGCTTCGCGACCAACCACCGCACGCGGCGCGTCGTCTCGGACGATTTCGCGCTGATCGACACGCTGGTCGCCGCGTTCGACGAGCCCTTCGCGGATGCGTCGGCGCTCGCCACCTACCGTGTTTGCGAACTCGCGCGCGAGAGCGTGACGGTGGCGCTGTCGGGCGACGGCGCGGACGAGGCGATGGCGGGATACCGCCGCCACAAATTCTTCGCGGCCGAGGAGCGGATGCGCGGGCTGCTGCCCGAAGCGCTGCGGCACGGCCTTTTCGGGACGCTCGGGCGACTCTACCCCAAGGCCGACTGGGCGCCGCGCCCGTTCCGCGCAAAGACGACGTTGCTCGCGCTCGCCGAGAATGGCGAGTTCGCCTATCCCAAGGCGGTGGGGGTCACCCCGCCGGCGCTGCGCCAGCAGCTCTACAGCACCGCGATGCGCAAGGCGCTCGACGGCCACACCGCGGAGCGGCGCTACACCGACACGATGCGCCAGGCACCTGCGCGCGACGCGCTCGACCGCGCGCAATATGCCGACATCAAGCACTGGCTGCCCGGCGACATCCTGACCAAGGTCGACCGCACGAGCATGGCGGTGAGCCTCGAGGCGCGCGAGCCGCTGCTCGACTATCATTTCGTCCAGTTCGCCGCGACGCTGCCGCCGTCTCTCCGGATCAAGGCGGGGCAGGGCAAGTGGCTGATGAAGAAGGCGCTCGAGCCGTGGCTGCCCAGGCAAGTGCTCTACCGGCCCAAGATGGGGTTCGTGACGCCGATCAGCGCGTGGTTCCGCAAGACGCTTGCCGACGAGGCGGCGGATCTCGGGCGGTCGAAGCTGCTGGCGAGCACGGGATGGTTCGACTTGCACGCAGTCGAACGGTTGGCGGCGGAGCACAAGGCCGGGCGGGGGGAGCATGGGCGGACCTTGTGGCAGCTGCTGATGCTCGAGCGGAGCCTGGAGCGGTTGTTCGGGTAGAGCGGCCTCCCAAGCCCCTCCCCTTCAGGGGAGGGGCTGAGAAGGGTCACCCCCCCAGCGACGCCAGCAGCGCCTGGGCCTGGACCTTCTCGGGCGAATCGTAGGCACCCATCGCCACCGGGAGCAGCGCGCGGCGCGCTGCCACCGTTTCGCCGCGCTTCGCCAGCGCCTCGCCGAGCAGCACGCGCGGGCCGGGAGCGGCGGGGACGGTGTCGACCGCCTTGGCGAGGCCCTCGATCGCGACGTCGGGCGCGTTCTCGCCGGCGTCGGCGAAGCTGCGGTAGTAGAGGAGCAGCGGCAGCGGGTTTTCGGTGTCGATGCGGTTGGCGCGGGCGATCGTCGCGCGCGCGGTCTTCAGGCGGACGGCGCGGTCGCTTGCCGGCCCGGCGAGGGCGAGCTGCATCTGGCCCGCGCCCTTCCACGCGAGCGCATCGCTGTTCTGCGGGGCGAGCGCGAGCGCGCGGTCGGCGGCCTCGGCGCATTCGGCACCGTGACCGCTGCGGCACTCGGCCTCGGCGAGGAGCAATTGCGCCTCGAGATTGGCGCGGTAGCGCGCGGCGTCCTTGCGCAGTCCGGCAAGCCATTCGTCGCGCTCGCGGATGGCGTCGGCGCGCGCCTTGGCGAGCGCGGGATCGTTGCTCGCCGGCGGAATATCGACGCGCGCGCCCAGCTCGAGCCGGCCCTTGACGAACGCCGCCTGGCCCTCGGTCAATCGCCGGACGATCGGCTCGCCTGCGCGATCGGCGGGATAGGTCATCCGCTCATAGGGCACCTTGTGGTTGTCGTAGGCGGCGAGGTCGCGCTGGAGCTTGCCCAGGTCGCCGAAAGCCGCCGCCGCCTTTTCGGGCGATCCGCCCGCAGCGATCGTCGAGAGATAGGCGTGGAGCTGGCCGCGCCGCTCTTCCGAGAAGAACAGCATGTGGGTGAGCGCCCAGGCGTGGAACGGCGTCCAGCGCTCGGTCGTGCGCTTGTCGGTCAGGTATTTGCCCGTCAGCACGTCCGCGATCGGATAGCGCATGTACTGGTTGAGCGCCTTGGCGTAGCCCTCGGGCGGGCGGCCATATTCGATCTGGCCATCCTCGCGGCTGACGATCGTCGCGAACAGCTCGCCGAAGCCGTCGACATACCAGCGCGGATAGGCGTTGGGGAAATAAGTGAGCAGATAGTGCTGGGCATAGCCCGCATAGACCCGGCTCTCCGCGGTGACGGGCACCGCGACTTCGTTGATCCCGCCCACCGCGAGCGCGTCGCTGCGCCCGAACTGCGTCGCCTGCGCGGCATAGGCCGAAGAAAGCACCGCAGCCTGGCCCGGCATCTCGATCGGCTGCTGGCCGGGCGCGGACGAACCGGTATCGGTCATCCGCACCAGATCGCGCATCATCCCCGAAAGCTCGACGCCGCGCTGGAGCACAGCCTTGCCGTCGAAGCGGCTCGCCGCCAGCACCGGGCCGTCCTCGCGCGGATCGTAATAACGCTGGCTGACGAAGGCGCGGGGTATAAGGGCCTTCGCGTGAGCGCAGGTTGCGGAGGTCCATCGCATCGAACTCGGCGCCGTCGCCGACCAGCGTGACGCGCAGCTTCACGGTCTCGTCGGGCTTGTCGACGCGGTTGAGCAGCACCGAGAGGAGGAAATGCAGCCGCTCGAGATTGTGCGCGATCCGCGTCAGGTCCTTCTCGGGCCCGTCGCTCAGCACCACGACATGGTCGGTCTCGGCCTCGCGCCAGCCGCTCGGCTTGTCGCGCGTGCCGGTGACGACGATGCCCGGATCCTGATCCTGCGCGCCGGGAACCGACTGGGGAAGGGCAGGTGAGGCGAGCAGCGCGGCAAGCATCAGCGCCGCGAGCGACTTCACACCACGCATGCCTCTTCTCCCATGTCTTTGCGCAGACAATATGCCTCCGCGCGCGGCGCGAGGGAAGGCGTGTTCCCGCGAAGCGCCGGCTGCGCTAGCACGGGGCGACGGCGAATCGCGAAATTCGCTGGCGGGCCGATGCCGCGTGACAGCTTGATCATTGTAACAAAACTGTAATAATCGGCGCGTGGCGCTGATTCTGCTGGTTCATCAGGCGACTCCCCTGTCCATGCAACTCCGCGAGCATTGCGCGCGGAACGACGAGGTCGTGCAGCTTTACCGGGCCGATTGGGAGCAGGTGCGGCGGCTCGCCGACCTGTTCGACGCGATCATCGCCGCGCACGATCTGCTCGGCGCCGATCCCGAGGCGACGATTCGCAGGCTGGCAGTGGCGGGGATGCCGCCGGTCATCGTGCTGGCGGGCGATGCCGGGGAGCAGGCGCGGATCGCGGCGCTGGATGCGGGCGCGGCCTATTGCCTGACCGAATCGGTAGGCGCGCGCGAGCTTGCCGCGCGCGTTTCCGCGGTGACGATTCGGCGAACGGCCGCGCCCGTCCTGACCCGGCACCTTGTCGTCTCGGGCGAGTGGATCCTCGATCTGGGCGGCCACCGCGCGGTGCGGCTGGGCTCGGCGCCGGCCGAATTCACGTCGGCGGAGTTCGAGGTGTTCTCGTTGCTCGTCGCCTGCCACGAGCGCGTGCTGAGCCGGGCGTATATCGCCGAGCACATCACCACGCGCGACAAGGAGCTCGATCACCGGACGATCGACAAGCTCGTCAGCCGAGTCCGGGAGAAGCTGCGCGCGGCCGATGCGCTGGCGACGTTCAACCTGCGCGCGGTGCGCAACGAAGGCTATGTCTGCGAGATGCCCGCGCGATCGAAGCTGATCACGCAGACC
>JAEWCK010000144.1 GCA_023390675.1 Pseudomonadota bacterium | reverse complement strand
GCTGGTGCGCGTCCGGCGCGACTACTCAATCGGCAGTGCAGGTTTTCTGCCCGCTCGCCGCGACATGGGGATGGCGGCCCAACTCGGCGGCAGTCTCGTCGAGCCACTTGCGGAATTCCTTCTCGGTCTTGGGCGCGGCGGGCTCCTGCACCCAGGCCGCGGCGAAGGCGTAACGCAGGTTTCGGGGATCGCAGAAGGTGACGTAGATCGTCTGGCCGTCGCTCACCGGCGCCAGCGCCTCGTCGGCGGGATAGAAGAGCGCGATGCCGAGATCGTCGTGCGCGAGGCTTTGCTGCCCCCAGGTGGCGACGTAGCGCCACGCGCCGCGCTTCGGCGAATCGATCCGCCTTACCCCCTGATGCTCGACGATGCCCGCGACCATCGCGGGCACCTTGCCCGTCACGCGCGCCTCGACATGCGTCAGCCGCGATCCCGCGAAGATTCGGTAGGTGGTCGAGAGATCGGCCTTGCCGCCTTCGCCCGCGAAGCCGCGATTATCGACAAGTACGGTGGCGGCACGCGGCGTGTTGAACACGCGCGCGCTGATCTTCGCCGGCCCGAGCTGCGTAGCCTTCCCGCCGCGCAGCACGCCGATCCCGCCCATGCCGAGCGAATTGTCGACCTGGAAGATGTCCTGTCCCCAATCGGCCATCGAATGATAGTCGTCCTTGCCCATGCCGATCTTCGGCAGGATCGGGGCGGGGAGCTTCTTGCCATAGATGTCGGGCACGTTGCGGTGATCGAGGTACAGCCGGTAGGCGACCTTGTCGCTTTCCCATCCCGGTCCCTCGAACGCGATCAGTCCGTCATGGACGGTGTGGTCCGCGGGCACGTCGATGCGGTCGACGAGCTTGTAGCTTCCATCGGCCTGACGGACGTTGAGCGTTGCCGGAGGCGCGGGAGCGGGCGCGTCCTGTGCGGCGAGCAGCAGCGGCGCAGCCGCGAGCCAGAGAAAGTGCCTCATCGCATCACCTCGCAAGATCGTAGACGGCGGTGCCGGCGAGCAGATAGGCGCCGGCGCCGTAGAATTGGGTATCCTCGGCCTTCACGGCATCGGGGCGGTCGCTGACCTGCTGGACCCAGCCGAGCATGCCCGACGGCTGCACCGCATGCTCGAGCGCCGCCCAGCCGCGCCGGACCGCGGGGAGATAGGTCCGGCGATCCAGCAGCCCTGCCTTGATCCCCCAGGCCAGCCCGTGGACGAAGAAGCCGGTCCCGCTCGATTCGTCCTGCGACGCAATGGGATCGGCAAGCAGCGAAGGCGGCCAATAGCCATTCGGCCGCTGGAGCGTGACCAGCCTTGCCGCCATCTCCCTGAACAGGCGGACATAATAAGCGCGGCGCGGATCCTTCGCGGGAATCTCGGGGATCAGCCGCGCGAGCCCCGACAGGACCCAGCCATTGCCGCGGCTCCAGAACAGCTTCTCTCCATGCTTGCCGCGCTGATCGAAGAAGCGGCTGTCGCGGAAATAGAGACGCTCGCCCTTGTCGAACAGGAAATCGGTGGTCGCGCGATATTCCTTGTCGGCGAACGCGGCGTAGCGCGCATCCCTGGTGTCCCTGCCCAGCGCCCAGAGCGTCGGCGGCGCCATGAACAGCGCGTCGCACCAGCACCAGCGCGTCGTGCACGCCGGATCGCCCTTTTGTGGCGCCACGAAAGTCAGGTCGCCGGTCATCGGCGCGGTGAGGATTTGGTCGAAGCGCGCGCGCATCGGCGCGATCGCCTCCCGGCCTGCGCCATGACGCGCGGCCCAGATCCACACCGATCCGATCGCGTGATCGTCCGCATGATAAACGCGGTCGCCGAGCCGCCAGCCTTGTTCGCGCCCGAGCGCGAGGATCGCATCCTTGTAGCGCGGGCTCCTCGAGCGATCGGCGAGATGCGTGAGCCCGATCCAGAAGGCTGCCTGTTCCCATCCGCGCGGGTTCTTCGCGCTGAGCCGCGCCATTGGCATGTAGGATAGATCGTTGAGATGTGTGAGTTGCCAGTCGGCGATGCGCTCGAGCGAGGTCATCACTTGCGCGCGGCCGGGCAGTATCGGCCCGGCAGTCTGCGCAGTGGCGGGAAGCGCGGCGGCGCCCGCCCAAACCATCGCCAGCGCGGCCAGCGCCGCGACGAGCTTCACCTTCATGAGTCTCCCTCCAATCCGCATCTGGCGGCCGCACGACGATGTTTGCAGCGAGTGTCCAAGTCAAGTGGTAAGGCCAATTCGAGTGACGCTACGGCAATCGTGCTTTTGCTATAAAAGTATGGATTTCTGCGGATTTTCACGCGAATCCGCTCGCGGAATCGGGGCATGAAGGATAGGATGCGCAGCCGTGACCAGCGCAGCGCTTCCGTACGAATTCCCCGTCGCCGTCGCCGAAGCCGATATCGATTTCATGGGGCATGTGAACAACGCCTCCTATCTCAAATGGGTGCAGGCCGCGGTGATCAGCCATTGGCAGCATCTGGCGCCAGTCGAGGCGGTGGCGCAGCATCTGTGGGTCGCGCTCAAGCACGAGATCACCTATCGCCGCCCGGCCTTTCTCGACGACGATGTCGTGGCGACCGTGCTGCTCGAAAAAGTGCAGGGCGCGCGGGCGTTCTACGAGACGGTGATCCGCCGCGGCGGCGAAGTGCTTGCCGAGGTCAAGTCGAGCTGGTGCTGCCTAGATGCCGAGACGCTGCGCCCGGCGCGGCTCGCCAAGGACGTGATCGAACGTTTCTTCGTGAAGTCGGGCGATTAATCCGCGCCGAGCGTGCGCAAGGTGCGTTCGGTGATCCGCCCGCAATCCGCGCCGGCGAAGTGGAAGCTCCCGTCCAGCGCGGCGCGCACCTCGGGCCCCAGCATCTCCTGAAGTCTCCGTCGCGCGCGCAGATAGCGCGTCTTGACCGTCTGCGGCAGTATGCCGGCCACTGCGGCGACTTCCTCGACGCTCATTTGCTCGATGGCGCGCAGGATGAAGACCATGCGGAATTCGCTCGGCAGCGCGGCAATCGCGGCTTCGAGCGAGCGGGCGAGTTCGCGCACAAGCGCCTCCTGATCGGGCGCCGCGAACGCGCCGTGGCTCGTCGCGAGCCTGTCACGATATTCGGCGAGCACCGCCACATCGGCCGCATCGAGCGCGCGGCGCTGGCGGCTCGCGGCGCGGCGGCGGCCGAGCGCCTCATTGATCGCGATGCGCGTCAGCCAGGTCGACAGCGCGGATTGCCCCGCGAAGCGCGCGCGGCCGGCGAACGCCTTGAGATAGGTTTCCTGCACCACTTCCTCGGCATCCTCGCGATTGCCGAGGATGCTCCACGCGGCGCGATAGAGGCGCTGGTTGTTGCGCGCGGTGATCACGCGGATCGCCTCCGCTTCGCGCGCCGCCGCGCGCTCGGCCAGCGCGAAATCGGACAGGCGCTCGAAATCCGGCGCTTCCAGCACATCGGGGTTCATTGCCGCTCCTCGCGCCCGGCGCCGTAACGATACACCAAAGCCGCGCCAAAATGCCCACCGCCCACCAATAGCACGAACCCGAGTGCGCTGAACCCGATCGCGAGCAGGACAGGCGCAGGCGTCGCGACCCAGCCGCTGGTACGCAGCGCCAGTGCTGCGGCATAGGCGCAGAAGGCGCAGCCCATCAGCAGCATGTGGCGCGTGCCGGTCGGCGCCGCCTCGTCGCTCAATCGCGCGAAATCGAGCATTCCGGCGACTGCGGCGGGAAGTGCCGCCGCAGTGCCGATCGCGAGCGCCAGCCATGCCACTCGCCACACCTCGACCAGGCCCGTGAGTTCGAGCACGTCGCACGCGGTCGCGATCGTCCAGAGCGCGATCGGAAAGTGGACCACCATCGGATGAAGCGGGTGTCCGAAGATTCGCATCGCCAGTCAAATCATGTTGAGCGCGGTGCCCGCCAGCGTCAGGAAGCCTGCGACGGCGAGCCCTGCATGGAGGAACACCGCGCCCCTGGGCGGGATCGCTTTGCGCAGATGGACCGAGGCGAGGTAGAATCCGGCGAGCGCCGCGACGAGCAATAGTCCGAAGGCGACCTTGGCGGGATTGGCGGCGCTATCGGCGAGCGCGACGATCAGCAGCGCCAGCCCGGTCGCGCCGAGCGCGGCGTGGAGCAGCGAGATCGCCCAGGAGGCGAACTGTCTGCGCAGCACCGAGTTGGCGAGCACGAGCCCGCCGAGCGCACCGATTCCGAAAGCGACCAAGGCATAGAGCAACATCTGGCATCCCCCTTATCGGCGGCGCCCTTCGCTGGGGCCGCTGCACATTGGATGCCGGAATCCGCGCAAGGTTCCGCTAGCGGGCGGGCTTGGCCGCGTTGAGCGTCGCGGCGGCGCGGAGCAGCGCCTTCAAGGCCTCCTCGTCGATCGGCTCGCCCTTGCGGAAATCGATTGCGCGGCGGACATTGCCGTCGAGGCTCGAATTGAACAGCCCCGTCGGATCGGGGAGCGACGCCCCCTTGGCGAAGGTCATTTTGACGACGGCCTCGTAGGTCTCACCGGTGCAGATCATGCCGTCGGAATACCAGACCGGCACCCCGCGCCATTTCCACTCCTCGACCACGCCGGGAATCGCCTGCTTGATCAGCGCGCGAAGGCGAGCGAGCGTCTCGCCGCGCCAGTCGTCCAGCGCCTCGATCCGCGCGTCGATCAGTTGCGAGGGGGATTTGACTTCATTCGTCATGATGCGTCTCTTTCACGTTCAGGGAATCCACCCGGGCAATTCCGACGCCTGCCTGATCCAGTTCGCGAGGAGCGCCTCGTCGAGCGCCTCATCCTCATGGATGTGTACGTAGCGCACATCGGGGCTCTTCGACGCGACGGGCGGGAGCGGGTGAAGCGCCGCGCCGCAGAAGAAGCTCAGCTTGATGTAGCGGGTGTAGCAATGAAAACTCAGGAACCAGCCCTGGTTCTCCATGCCGTAGAAGGGCGAGTTCCAGCGCACCGCCTTACGCACGCCGGGAATCGCGCGCTCGATGAGTGCATCGAGACGGCGCCCGGCTTCGCGCTTCCACCCCGGCATCGCCGCGATATAGGCCTGCACGAGCGCATCGCCGTCGCCCTTGGCGATCTGCGGATTGCCCCCGGAGAGCAGGATGGGTCCGCCCCCGGACATTCAGTCGATCCGCCCGAGGAGCTGCTCAAGCTTTCCGAAGAACTGCTGCCAGCCATATTTCGCGCCGCCGATCGCCTGCTTCTGCTCGGGGCGGAAACCGGCCTGATCCATTCGCAGATGCGTGCCCGTGCCCGCCGGCGTGAGCGTGAACGTCACCACGCTCTGCAGGGCGTACGCAGGATCGTCGTTCGCGAAGTTCCAGCTGTAGGAGAGCAAGCGCCCGGCCTCGATCGCTACCACCTCGCAATCGAGCACGCCGCCCCAGTCGCCGCTGAGATGGAAGCGATGGCCGACCACCGCCTCGAAATCGTTCTTCATCAGCCATTCCTTGATCAAGTGCGGCTGGGTGAGCGCGCGCCAGATCCGCTCGGGTGGATGCGCGAACGCGCGCTCGACGGTCACGGTGACGATTTCGGTGGTGGCGTCGGTCATTGGTCCATCCTTTTGAGCAAGTCCTCGAGATCGTCGAAGCGACGCTCCCAGAAAC
>JAEWCK010000134.1 GCA_023390675.1 Pseudomonadota bacterium | reverse complement strand
CGGCGCGCTCGTCCATTTCTCCGCGCTCGGCGCCGACCCCGCGTCGCGCTCGGCCTATGGCCGCAGCAAGGCCGAGGGCGAGGCCGCGGTCCGCGCCGCCTTCCCGAACGCGACGATCCTGCGTCCTTCCTTCCTGTTCGGGCGCGAGGACCAGTTCACCAATCGCTTCGCTTCGCTGATCGCGAGCCTGCCGGTGGTGCCGGTGCTTCGCGGCGATGCGCGCTTCCAGCCGGCTTATGTCGCCGACGTCGCCGACGCCGTCGTCGCCGCGCTCCGCGATCCGGGCAGGCATGGCGGCCGCACCTGCGAGCTCGGCGGCCCCGATGTGCTGACGATGGCGGAGCTGTTCCGCTGGCTCGGCGGCGCGATCGGGCGCGATGTGCCCTTCGTCGACTTGCCCGATCCGGTCGGCGGGCTGATCGCGCTGCTCGGCGCCGTGCCGGGCGCGCCGATCACGCTCGATCAGTGGCGCATGCTCCAGGTGGACAATGTCGTGTCGCCCGCAGCTGCCGGCTTCGCCGATTTCGGCATCGCGCCGCGCCCGCTCGCCAGCGTCGCTCCGGCCTGGCTGGTGCGCTATCGCAAACATGGTCGTTTCGGAAAGCTGGGCGAAGCCGCCTGAGCGGGCGGCCCGGGGTAGGGGAAATACATGTCCGAATTGCTGGTCGCGATCCTCCTCGGCGTGGTCGAGGGGGTCACCGAATTCCTGCCGGTCTCGTCGACCGGACATCTCATCCTCGCCTCGGAGCTGCTCGGCTACGACGCCGCGCAATGGGCGATGTTCAACGTCGTCATCCAGCTCGGCGCGATTCTCGCGGTGGTCGTGCTCTATTGGCGCACCTTCTGGGCGGTCGCGATGGGGCTGGTCCGGATGGAGAGCGTGTCGTGGCGCTTCCTGCGCAACCTCGTCATCGCCTTCATCCCCGCCGCAGTGATCGGCCTCGCGCTCCACAAGCAGATCGAGGCGCTGCTTGGGGAACCGATGGTCGTCGCCTGGGCGCTGATCCTCGGCGGGCTCGCGATCCTCGCGGTCGAACGGCTCGCGAAGAGCGCGACGATCCACGGCATCGCCGAGATCCCGCTCGTCCGCGTGATCGGCATCGGCTTCATCCAGTGCATCTCGATGATCCCGGGGGTCAGCCGCTCGGGGGCGACGATCATGGGCGCGCTGAGCCTCGGCGTCGAGCGGCGCACCGCCGCCGAGTTCAGCTTCTTCCTCGCCATCCCGACGATGCTCGGCGCGACCGTGCTCGAACTCGCCAGGAACCATGACAAGATCACCAGCGGCTCGGTCGGCTGGAGCGAGATCGGGGTGGGCTTCGTGACTGCGTTCGTGGTCGCTTTGCTCGTGATCAAATGGTTCGTCGGCATCGTCAGCAAGCACGGTTTCGCAGTGTTCGCCTGGTACCGGATCGTCGCCGGCGCTGCTGCCCTGATCTGGCTGGCGATGCGGTAAGTCCGTATCGGCCCTAAATTTCGCGCAATAATCGTTCAAAATTGCGTTCACGGGGTTTGAATCGCCATATAGGTCAGCAAGACTGACTTTTAGTGTTGCTGCCTCTGGGTTAGGGGCCCGGCATGGCAAGCGATTCCATGCTCAAATTCGTCGGGACGGCGCAGCAATATCCGTCGAAGCGCGCGGCGGAGCTGCGCGCCGAGGATTTCTGCGAGATCGCCGATCGCTACGGCGTCCCCGCGGCCGAGGAGCAGGCCGGGCGCTGCTCGCAATGCGGGGTTCCCTATTGCTCGGTGCATTGCCCGCTGCACAACCACATCCCCGACTGGCTCCGCCTCACCGCCGAGGGGCGCCTTCGCGAAGCCTATGAGCTGAGCAATTCGACCTCGACCATGCCCGAGATCTGCGGCCGCATCTGTCCGCAGGACCGGCTGTGCGAAGGCAATTGCGTGATCGAATTCTCGGGACACGGCGCAGTCACGATCGGATCGGTCGAGAAGTTCATCACCGACAAGGCCTGGGACGAAGGCTGGGTCGAGCCGGTCGCGGTCGGTCCCGCGCGCGGCCAGTCGGTCGGGATCGTCGGCGCCGGCCCTGCCGGGCTCGCCGCCGCCGAATATCTGCGCAATTACGGCTATGACGTGCACGTCTACGATCGCCACGATCGCGCGGGCGGGCTGCTGACCTACGGAATCCCAGGCTTCAAGCTCGAGAAGCACGTCGTCCAGCGCCGCGTGGAGCGGCTCGAGGCCGGCGGCATCGTCTTTCATCGCAGCTTCGAGGTCGGCCGCGACGCAAGCCTCGACGATCTCCGCGCGCGCCACGACGCGATCCTGATTGCTACTGGCGTCTACAAGGCGCGCGCGCTTCCCGCACCGGGCGTGGGCGCGGCGGGCGTGGTCGAGGCGCTCGATTATCTGACTGCGTCGAACCGCAAGGGCTTCGGCGACGCCGTTCCCGCATTCGACGACGGCAGCCTCGATGCCGCGGGCAAGCACGTCGTCGTGGTCGGCGGCGGCGATACCGCGATGGACTGCGTCCGCACGGCGGTCCGCCAGGGCGCGGCGAGCGTGAAGTGCCTCTATCGCCGCGACCGCGCCAACATGCCGGGCTCGCAGCGCGAGGTCGCCAATGCCGAGGAGGAAGGCGTCGAGTTCGTCTGGCTCTCGGCGCCCGAGGCGTTCGACGGCGTCGACCGGGTGAACGGCGTCCGCGCGACGCGGATGCGGCTCGGCGCGCCCGATGCCAGCGGCCGCCGCGCGCCCGAACTCGATCCCGGCGGCGCGTTCCAGCTCCCCGCCGATCTCGTCATCAAGGCACTGGGCTTCGAGGCGGAGGATCTGCCCCGCCTGTTCGGCGCCGCCGAACTGGGCGTAACCCGTTGGGGAACCGTGCGGACCGACGGCAAGACGATGATGACGAGCCTCGACGGCGTGTTCGCCGCGGGCGATATCGTGCGCGGCGCGAGTCTCGTCGTCTGGGCGATTCGCGACGGCCGTGACGTCGCGGCGCATATGCATGCCTGGATGCGCGCCCGTGCGGACACCGCCCGGGCTGCTTGAAGGACTTTGTACGATATGAAGCTGCTGCTCGCCGCGCTCGCGCTCCCTCTCGCCGCTCCGCTCGCCGCACCCGCGGTCGCGGGCTCCGTCGCGCTCGCCCCGAACGAGGCCGACAAGCTCGTCGACCTGCCGCTCCCGCAGGCGCAGATCGACAAGCTCGCGCACAACGGTTTCGAAAAGGGCATGGAAAGCGAGCTTGCCGGGGATTCGACTCTCCAGAAGCAGTTCGCCGCCAATCCCGGGCTCAAGGAATTCGTCGCGGCGCGGCTTCAGATCGAATTCACGACGATCCTGAAGGGCGAGCTGCCGTCGCTCCGCACCACGCTCAGCGGGATCATCTCGGCCGACATGACCGCGTCCGAGATCGCAGACACGATCACCTTCTTCGCGAGCCCCACGGGCACCAAGATGATCGGCCAGATCTACTCGTCGATGGCAGAGAATCCGGACCAGGAGCCCGATCAGATGCAGCAGGCTGCGATGTCGGCGCTGATGGCGAGCCTCACGCCCGAGGATTATCCCGCGCTGATGGCGTTCGGCGCCAGCCCGGCGGCGACCAAGCTCAAGACCGTCAATCCCAAGATCAGCGCGGCGAGCCGCGAATGGGCCGAAGGCATGGTGGCGCGCAACAAGACGCGGATCGAAAGCGCTGCGATCGCCGCGGCGTCGAGCTTCTTCGCACAGAAGAAAAGCAAGCAGCAGTAACGAGC
>JAEWCK010000120.1 GCA_023390675.1 Pseudomonadota bacterium | reverse complement strand
CCGCTGAACAGCACCGGGATCAGCACCTTGGGGAGCTTGCCCTCACGATCGGCCTCGATGAGCCTCGCCTCGAGCGCGGCGGGATCGATATTGCCGGTGTCAGGCTCGACATCGACGAAATCGACCGACGCGCCGCAATAGAGCGCGCAGTTCGACGAGGCGACGAAGCTGATCGGCACCGTCCAGGCGATGTCGCCGGGACCGACTCCGAGCGCGAGGCAGGCAATGTGCAGCGCCGAGGTGGCGCTGTTCACCGCGACGCCATAAGGCGCGCCGCACACGTCCATCACCGCCTTTTCGAAGGCGGTGATGGCGGGTCCCTGGGTCAGCCAGTCGGACGTGAGCGTCGCGACGACCGCGCCGACATCCTCATCCGAAATGTCCTGCCGCCCATAAGGGAGGAAAGCGTCAGTATTGGACATGCTTCGCGATCAAGTCGCGGATTTCCTCGACGGTGAGGAAATGGGTGTTGGTGCCACTGTTATACGCGAAATCGTGGTCGATCAGGGTGCCGCCGCCCTTGCCGCTCTCGTTCTTGAACTTCTCGATGTCCCAGAGCGGTGTCGCCGGCAGGATCACGTAATAGTCGTCGAACTCGACGGTGCTGAGCGCGTCGGTCGAGGTGATCATCTCCTCGTGGAGCTTCTCGCCCGGGCGGATGCCGACCACTTCGGTTCGCGCCTCGGGCGCGATCGCGGCAGCGACGTCGAGGATGCGGTAGGACGGGATCTTGGGCACGAAGAGCTCGCCGCCCCACATCCGGTCGAGGCAATCGAGCACGAACTCGACGCCCTTGTCGAGCGTGATCGAGAAGCGCGTCATGCGCTCGTCGGTCACCGGCAGCACGCCGCTCGCGGCGCGCGCCTTGAAGAAGGGAATGACGCTGCCGCGGCTGCCCATCACATTGCCGTAGCGCACCACGCTGTAGGTGGTGCCGTGATCGCCGCTATAGTTGTTCGCCGCGACGAACAGCTTGTCCGAGGCGAGCTTGGTGGCGCCGTAGAGATTGATCGGCGCGGCCGCCTTGTCGGTCGAGAGCGCGACGACGCGCTTCACATTGTTGCTGCGCGCGGCATCGATGACGTTCTGGCCACCGAGGACGTTGGTTTTGATGCATTCGAACGGATTATACTCGGCGGCCGGGACCTGCTTGAGCGCGGCGGCGTGGATGACGACGTCGACGCCTTCCATCGCGACCTTGAGACGCTCGGCATCGCGGACGTCGCCCAGGAAGAAGCGGACGCGATCCATATAGGGCTTGAGCCATTCTTCGTTCTGCAGGTCGAACTGCTTGAGCTCGTCGCGGCTGAAAACGATGACGCGGGCGGCATCGGTCTCCTCGACGAGCTTGCGCAGCATGCGCTTGCCGAAGGAACCGGTTCCCCCGGTAATCATAACCGATTCAAATTGCATGAAATCCCCACTTGCCGAGAAGGACGGCATCAGCCCCCTGGATATTGCGGGGCGCATGTACCAGACATCCACCCTCGTTCAAGGGCCTTCCGGCCCGCACGGCTGCGAAGCTTGCACCAAACGGGGCCGCTAGTGATAGCCGTGGCCCGTCACCTTCCCGCGAAACACCCAATAGGCCCAGCCGGTATAGCCGAGGATCACCGGCACGAGGATCAGCGCCCCTACCAACATGAAGCCCTGGCTCGCCGCGGGCGACGCCGCCTCGACGATCGTCACGCTGTTGGGAACGATGTGCGGATAGATGCTGATGCCCAGCCCGACGAAGCACAAAAGGAAAAGCCCGAGCGTGAGCAGGAACGGCAGCAGCTCGGCGCGGCGCGCGAGCGCACGCCAGAGCCCGAACGCCAGAGCGGCGACGAGGACCGGCACCGGCGACACCCAGAGGATCGCGGGCCAATCGAGCCAGCGATCGAAATAGCCGTTGGCGAGAAAGGGCGTCGCGGCGCTGACCAGAACGATCGCCGCGAGCACGATCAGTCCGAAACGCCCGGCGAGGCGATAGGCATGCGCCTGCCCCGATCCTTCGGTCTTCCAGATCAGCCAGCACGCGCCGAGCAGCGCATAGGCGGCGACGGTGCTGAGGCCTGTGAGCAGGGTGAACGGGCTCGCCCAGTCGAACCAGCCGCCGGCATAGGCGCGGCCCGACACCTTCACGCCCTGGAGGATCGCGCCGAGCGTGATTCCCTGCGCCAGCGCGGCGGTGAACGATCCGATCGTGAAGGCGCGGTCCCACCATTTGCGGTGGCCGGGATCGCGCCAGCGAAACTCGAAGGCGACGCCGCGAAAGACGAGGCCGAGCAGCATCGCCACGATCAGCGGATAGAGCGCGGGCATCAGGATCGCATAGGCGAGCGGGAACGCCGCCATCAGCCCGCCGCCGCCGAGCACCAGCCACGTCTCGTTGCCATCCCAGACCGGTGCGACGGAGTTCATCGCGCGATCGCGCTCCTCGCCTTCGAAGGCGGGGAAGAGGATCCCGATGCCGAGGTCGAACCCGTCCATCACGACGTACATGAACACCGCGAAGGCGATCAGGAATGCCCAGATCGTCGCCAGCGTGGGATCGGCGGTCATCGCGCGTCCTCCGTTTCGGGCTGGGCCGGGCCGGGGACGATGCCCGCGGTGCGCGTGGGGATATCGCGCGCGGGATCGGGCTCGCCCGTCTCGACGCCCTTCGCGATGAGGCGGAGGATGTACCAGATGCCGAATCCGAAGACGAGGAAGTAGACGATCACGAACGCCGCGAGCGAGGTTCCCACCGCGGGCGCGGCGAGCGGCGAAGCGCTGTCGGTGGTGCGGAGGAGGCCGTAGACCGTGTAAGGCTGGCGGCCGCTCTCGGTGGTGATCCATCCGGCGAGCACCGCGACGAAACCCGAAGGGGCCATGACCAGCGCGAAGCGGTGGAGGAGGCGCCAGGAGTAGAGCATCTTGTTTACACGCGCGACGAGGCTCAGCACCCCCAGCAGGAGCATGAGCATGCCGAGGCCGACCATGATGCGGAAGGACCAGAAGACGATCGCGACGGGGGGCTCCTGATCGTCGGGGATCGTGTCGAGGCCCTTCAGGGGCGCATTGAGATCGTGTTTGAGTATCAAGGAGGACGCTTTGGGGATTTCGACGGCGTAATCGACGCGCTTTTCCTTCTGGTTCGGCAGGCCGAACAGGATGAGCGGGGCGCCGTGGGGGTGGCTGTCGAAATGGCCCTCCATCGCCATCACCTTCTGGGGCTGATGCTCGAGCGTGTTGAGACCCTGCTGGTCGCCGGCAAGGATCTGGACGGGCGTGACGAGCGCCGCCATCCACATCGCCATCGAAAACATCGTGCGGGCGCGCTCGTCGCTCTGGTCGCGGAGCAGATGCCACGCCGCCGCGCCACCCACTGCGAGCGCGGTGGTGAGGTACGCCGCAATCACGGTGTGGACGAGGCGATAGGGGAAGCTGGGATTGAAGATGATCGCGAGCCAGTCGCCCGCGGGAACGAACTGGCCCTGCGTGTTGATCGCATAGCCGGTGGGCGTGTGCATCCAGCTGTTCGCCGAGAGGATCCAGAAGGCCGAGATGAAGGTGCCGATCGCGACCATGCAGGTCGCGGCGAAATGGAGCCCCTTCCCCACCTTTTCGGTGCCGAACAGCATCACGCCGAGGAAGCCGGCCTCGAGGAAGAAGGCCGTAAGCACCTCATAGGCCATCAGCGGGCCGATGACGGGGCCGGTCTTGTCCGAGAAGACCGACCAGTTGGTGCCGAACTGATAGGAAAGCACGATCCCCGAGACCACGCCCATCGCGAAGGTGACCGCGAAGATCTTCAGCCAGAAGCGAAACAGGTCGATATAGGCCTGGCGGCCGGTGCGCAGCCACAAGGCCTCGAGCACCGCGAGGTAGCTCGCCAGCCCGATCGAGAAGGCCGGGAAGAAGAAATGGAAGCTGACGGTGAACGCGAACTGGAAGCGCGCGAGAATTACCGGATCGATTGCTGAGAACATGCCCGACTCCCGGCCGGGCTGATGCGCCCGGAAACCGGGTTAGGCAAGGCCCGGCTTACTGGCCGGGCATGCCTCCGCCGCCCTGCATCTGGCGCTGCATCATCATCTGCTGGATCATCGCCTGCATTTCCTGCTGACTCAGGACGCGATCGATGGTCATCTTGAAGACGAGGATCGAATTGGGCGGCAGGCGATTGGGATCGGGCGTGCGCTCGCCATAGCCGAGCTCGGCCGGAATCCAGATGCGGTACTCGCCGCCCTTCTTCATCACCTTGAGCGCATCGTAGAAGCCGGGCACCGTCGCGCCCTGCATCACCGGGAACATCACCGGCTCGCGGCTCTTGTCGAAGAGCTTGCCGTCGCGCAGGCGGCCCTCATAGGCGACATAGGCGCCCTGCCCGTCGGCGAGCGGCGCGCCCTCGCCTTCCTTGAGCACTTCGTACTGGACGCCGGCCGGCGTGACCTTCACGCCCGAGCGGGTCTTGTTCCAGTCGAGGAACTGCTCGTTGGTCATCGCCGCCATCGCCGCAGTGCGCGTGCCGTACCAGGCGCCCGCGGCGGCGAGCGCGATCGCGGCGATCACGCCCAGCCACAGCCAGACCTTGTAGCTGCGCTTGACGGGCTGGAGCGGGACGGCGGTGACGGTCGACATCTATGAAGCTCCAGCGCCGGTCAGGCGGGCAAAGGTAACGAAGGTAACGCGACTACATCGCCAGCGGGCGACGAACCGGGCTCAACGCGCGCTGTCGCGCTCCATGCGCTTGCGCTCGAGCTTGCGCGCGCGGCGGACCGCGGCGGCGCGCTCGCGGGCGCGCTTCTCGCTGGGCTTCTCGTAGTGACGGCGGAGCTTCATCTCGCGATAGACGCCCTCACGCTGCAGCTTCTTCTTGAGCGCGCGCAGCGCCTGGTCGACATTGTTGTCGCGAACGATGATTTGCATAAAGCCGTCAGTGCTCCAGTCGAAATTCAATAGAATAGGGTTCGCCGGAACGCGTGGTTGCGGCGTCGTGCCGGGCCCCTACCAGCGGAAATCCGCTTTTTCAAGGCCGAACGCCTCAGGCGCCCTTTGCCGCGCACTCGCCGATGCGCCGGCCGGTGGCGTGGAGGCGGAAGGCCGAATAGCCGGGCTGGCCCGCAGTGCCGGCGGTCTGATCGACGACGACGTCGTAGCCGGTCGCGGACATGCTGCCCTTCTGGGTGACGTGCGTGGTGACGCCGTTCTGGGTGCAGCTGATCTCGACGTCGAGCTTGCCGCCCTTCTGGACGAAATGCGGGAAGGTGCATTGGCCGGCGACCTTCTCCAGATGCTCGATGTCGAGCGTCTTCAGGTCCGACGCCTTGGCGCATCTGGTCGCCGCGCGTTCCTGCCGCGCGAGCGCGTCGGCCTGCGCGGCCTGCTGATCGGCGGGAAGCATCGAGAGATCGGAGGATTCGACCTTCATCGCGGTTTCCCACAGGCCCGGCTGCATCGCGTGCTTCTTCTGCGCGGCGCGAGTGAGGCCCGATACTTCCTTCATCGTGGCGTTGCTCGCCTCGATCTCGCCGGTCTCGGACGCGTGCTTCTCCGCGGCGGACTGGCAACCGGCCAGCGCCAGCGCCGGAATGGCGAGCAGCAGACAGACGCGCATGGGATTCCTCGAAATCGTTCTTCTCAAGCGCGGCACTGAGCCGATTATTCGCCCCAAGACAATCCCCTAGTTGCACGCCATAACCTGCCGCCATGAACGGTCCCGACGTCCCCGCTCCGCGCCACCGCCTCCGCTCGATCCTCGGCGGATCGGCAGGCAATCTGGTCGAATGGTATGACTGGTACGCCTATGCGGTGCTCGCGAGCTATCTCGCGCCGCATTATTTCCCCGACAACGCCTCGAAGGACCTCAACGCCTGGGCGGTGTTCGCGGTCGGCTTCTTCATGCGGCCGATCGGCGGCTGGCTGATGGGGATCTATGGCGACCGCAAGGGGCGCAAGGCGGGGCTGACGCTGTCGGTGACGCTGATGTGCGCGGGATCGCTGATCATCGCGCTGACGCCGGGCTATGCCGAGATCGGCGGGCTCGCCACCTTCGCGCTGATCGCGGCGCGGCTGCTCCAGGGGCTGAGCCTCGGCGGCGAATATGGCGCGAGCGCCACCTATCTTTCGGAAATGGCGGGGAAGCGGCACCGCGGCTTCTTCTCGAGCTTCCAGTACGTCACCTTGATCTCGGGCCAGCTCGTCGCGCTGGTCGTGCTGCTCGTGCTCCAGGCGAGCATGAGCGTGGCCGAGCTCAAGGACTGGGGCTGGCGCATTCCGTTCGCGGTCGGCGGCGTGCTGGCGCTGATCGTGTTCTGGCTGCGGCGGCGGCTCGCGGAGACCGAGAGCTTCGAAAAGCGGGACGAGGAGAAGAAATCGAGCTTCGGCGCGCTGTTCCTTGAGCATCCGCGCGAGGCCGCGATCGTGATGCTGCTGACCGCGGGCGGGACGCTCGCTTTCTATGCCTACACGATCTACCCGATCGCCTTCCTCAAGAAGACCGCGGGCTTTTCCGACGCGGCGGCGACGCAGGTCAACGCCGCGGCCTTGTTCGTGTTCATGGGCGTGCAGCCGCTCGCGGGCGCGCTGTCCGACCGGATCGGGCGCAAGCCGCTGATGGTGGGGTTCGGCGTGCTCGGGGTGCTGCTCAGCTATCCGATCTTCACGGCGCTGGAGAATGTGAAGGACGGGCTGACTGCGTTTGCGCTGATGACCGGCGCGCTGGTGATCGTCACCGGCTATACGTCGATCAACGCGGTGGTGAAGGCCGAGCTCTTCCCCGCGCACATCCGCACGCTGGGCGTGGCGCTGCCCTATGCGCTGGCGAACGCGATCTTCGGGGGGACGGCGCCCTATGTGGCCTTGTGGTTCAAGCAGGCCGGGTGGGAGCGCGGCTTCTATTGGTATGTGACCGCGATGATCGGGGTTTCGCTGGTGACGTATCTGCTGATGCGCGACACGCAGAAGCATTCGAAGATATTGGAGGATTGAAATCCTCTCCCCAGGACGCTGCGCGTCCGGGGGAGGGGGACCGCCGCCGAAGGCGGTGGTGGAGGGGGTCTACCACCAGCGTTGTAGACCCCCTCCACCATGCTGCGCATGGTCCCCCTCCCCCGGAGCCGCAGGCTCCGGGGGAGGATTTTTTACAGCACCATTCCGCCGCCGCGGATCGCGAGGACGCGGCCGATCGAATCGAACAGCGCGTCCATCGCCACCGGCTTGAACAGCACGTCGTCGGCGCCGACTTCCAGGCAGCGCTCGCGCAAGTCGACCGCAGTATCGGCAGTGACGACGATGATCGGGAGCTGGCCCTTGGCGTCGTCGCGCGCGCGGATGCGGCGGATCGTCTCGAAGCCGTCCATGCCGGGCATGCGCAGATCGACGAGGACGACGTCGAACGTATCCTCGTCGAGCATCGCGAGGCCCTCTTCGGCCCAGCTCGCCTCCGCCATCGTCGCGCCCGCGACGTCGAGCATGTCCTTGACGACCCGGCGATTCATCGGATCGTCTTCGATGAAGAGGATGTTCATGCGCGCCCGCCGCGGGGAGCCATGTGTTCGGAGGCGACCATTTTTGTCATATCGGGTGTGCTATCGCCCTATGCCGCCCGGGAGACAAGCGGGTCCGTTCCCGGCTTGTCCGAATTTTCTTCCGCAGGCGGAATGACCGCTTCGATCAGCGCCGCGCCCGACACCGGTTTTTCCATGACGATTGTGGCACCTGCGCCCTGAAGTTGCGACGCAATATCTTCATCGGGCTTGAGCCAGAGAACCGCACATTTCGCCTCCGGCGCAGCGGCGCAAAGTTTCCGCAATGTTTCCACCGGATCGCCGTCGAGCGCGAGCGTGCCCTGATCGGCGACGAGGTGCGTGCTTCCGGCCTCGCCGAGCATCGCCAGCGCTTCCCCGGCCGAGCCCGCGAAGCGCAAGGTCGCGACGCGCGGCTCGAACAGCGTCTTAAGCATCGAGCGCGCGATCGGATTGCGATCGAGGACCAGCATCGACGCACCCTCGCCCGCGGCGGGGCCGGCGGGCATCTCGGGCGCCTCGGCGGGGACCAGCGGCAGATCGAGGATGAAGGACGACCCCTTGTCCGCCACGCTCTCGACGCGGATCTCGCCGCCGAGCGCGTGCGCGAGGTTGCGGCAGATAGCGAGGCCGAGCCCGGTGCCGCCGAAGCGGCGCGTTGTGCTGGTGTCGACCTGGCGGAAGCTCTCGAAGATTTCCTCGAACTTCTCCGCCGGGATCCCGATACCGGTATCGCTGACGGTGATGCGCAGCCGCCGCGCATCGCCCTCGCCCTCATCGACCGCGCGCAGCGTGACGCCGCCCTTCTCGGTGAACTTGATCGCGTTGGAAAGCAGGTTGAAGACGATCTGGCGCAGCCGCCCGGCGTCGCTGACGATCCAGCACGGGGCGTGGGTGAGCTCGAGGCGGAAGCCCAGCCCCTTGGCCGCGGCGTGCTCCTGCCACAGCTTGCTCAGATCCTGGAGCGTCGCGCACAGGTCCATCGGCGCGGCGTCGACCGCGAGATTGCCGGTCTCCATCTTGGCGACGTCGAGGATGTCGTCGACCAGCGCGCGCATCGTGAGCCCCGCGCCATGCGCGATCTGGATGCGGTCGCGCGTCTGCGCATCGAGCTTCGAATCGGAGAGCATGACCTGCGTCATGCCGAGGATGCCGTTCAGCGGCGTGCGGATTTCGTGGCTGGTGGTCGCGAGGAAATCGGTCTTGGCCTTCAATGCCTTTTCGAGCGCGACATTGGTCTCGGCTAGCACGATGTTGGCGGCGGCGACCTTGTTGCGGCTGCGGCGGATCGTGAACAGACCCCAGGCGAGCGCGGCGATCACGAGCAGAGTCGCGGCGCCGATGCTGACGAACAGGATGAACTGGAACTCGGCGGTCTTGCGCAACTGATCGCTGGTCAGCTTCTCGATCTGGAGCTGCTGACCCTGATAATCGAACTTCGCCGCCGCCAGCGCCGCCGCAGTGGTCGTCGCGACCTTGGCGGCTTCGTCGCTCAGGCGCTTGAGCGCTTCGAGATGCGCGAGCGCGGCCTTGAGATCGCCGGTCTCGCGGAAGATGCGATAGGCATAGAGATGCGCGGTGCGCAGCTCGACGCCGGTATCGTTCAGGTCGAGCCCCGCGAAACACTCGCGGATAAGTTGCACGGCGCGGGCATAGTCGCCGCGATCGGCGGCGAGCCGCGCGGCGGTGGCGAGCAGATGGCGGCGGAGCGCGACGGCCTCGGCCCCCTGGGTCAGCGCGAAGCCGCGATCGAGCGTGGCCTGCGCGGCATCGAACTTGCGCGCCTCGACCTGATCGCGCGCGAGATTGCCGAGCACGCGCGCCTCGAGCAGCGGGTTCTCCATCTTGCGCGCGGTCTCGAGCGCCTGGAGATGCTCGGCCTCGGCCTCGCCATAGCGTTCGAGCACCATCAGCACGTTGCCGCGATTGTTGTGCAGCGAGACCGACAGCGCCGGATCGCCGTTATAGGTGGCCGCGGCCTGGCGGAAATATTTCTCGGCGCTGTGATTGTCGTTGGCGGCCGAATAGAGCAGCGCGATGTTCTGGAGCGCGATCGCCTGGCTGCGCGGCTCTCTGACCTGGCCGAACACCCGATAGGCCTGCTGGAAGTTGTTGAGCGCCTGCGCGGCCTTGTCGCTCTGCATGAAATAGGCGCCCTGCGACATCAGCAGGTCGCCGCGCAATTTGATCGGCTCCCGGATCGACGCGATCATGCCGAGCGCCTGGGTGAGCATCGGGCCCGCCTTCTCGGGGGCGTTGCTCCGGAGGTTCGCCTCGGCGGCGAGCCAGCGTGCAGTGGCGAAGGCGAGCGCGCGCTGGCGCGGATCGGCGATGTTCTGCGCCATCGCCTCGGCGGCGGCGATCTCGCGCAAGGTCGCGGCGGGATCGGCCATCATGCTCGCCTTGGCGCGCTGGAAGGCGGCGTCGAGCGGCGCGGGGAAAGGCGGCTCGGCGGCAGCGGCGGGCAAAGCGACGAGCAGCGCCAGCAGGAGCGCGAAGGCGTGGCGGAGCGCGCGCATCAGGCGCGCTTCCAGAAGCTCTCGGGGCGCGCGAAGGACGACTGGACGGGGCCCTCGGCGTCGCCCGCGCCGTCCTCGGCGAGGAACTTGCGGAAGGCGTCGAAGCCGAGCGGACGCGAGATCAGGAAGCCCTGGACCATGTCGCAGCCCATCACGCTCAGGAGGGCGAGCGCGGAGGGTGTCTCGACGCCCTCGGCGGTGACTTCCATCTCGAGCGCGTGGGCGAGATCGATCGTCGAGCGGACGATCAGCGGATCCCGGTTCGAGCTGGTGAGCTGCATCACGAACATCTTGTCGATCTTGAGCTCGCTTGCCGGCAGCTGCTTCAGATAGGCGAGCGAGGAGAGGCCCGCGCCATAATCGTCGATCGCGAGCTGGACGCCGATATCGGCGAATTGCTGCAAGTGGCGGATCGCGCTGTCGGGATCGCGGATGACCGCGGTCTCGGTGATCTCGAAGCCGAGCTTGACGCCGGGATTCTCCTGCACGATCGCGCAGGCCTCGGCGACGAAGCCGGCGTCGGCGAGCAGCATGCCCGAGATGTTGAGGAACAAGGGCAGGTCGAAGCCGTCGGCGGCGATGCGCTTCTGGTCCTCGATCACCTTGCGGAGCGTCCACAAAGTGAGCGTGCCGATCTCGCCCGCCTGCTCGGCGACCGAGATGAAGTCGCCCGGCAGGATGAGCCCGCGCACCGGATGCTCCCAGCGGACCAGCGCCTCGGCGCTCGCGATCTGCTGGCGGCGGACATGGACCTTGGGCTGGTATTGGAGGAACATCTCGCCCTTGGCGATCGCGCGCGGCAGCTCGCGCATCAGCGTCAGGCGATCGAAGGCGAGATCGGCGCGCGACAGATCGAGCATCACCACCTTGCCCTCGGCCTGCGCCTGCTCGAGCGCGGATTCGGCGGCCTCGGCGAGGCGGACCTCGTCATTCTCGCCCGACGGCGCGGCGGCGACGCCGAACAGCATCTTGAGCTGATAGCGCTCGCCGTCGATGTCGATCATCCGCAGGAACGTCTTGCGCAGCCGATCGATATCGGCGGCGGCGTGCTCGGGCGTGTCGCGCTCGAACGCGATCTCGACGACCGCGCGGCCGGCGGGGCTGATCCGGAGATCGGGGAGGATGTCGGTGATTCGGCGCGCGACGTCGAACACCAGCGAATCGGCGCGCGGCCGGCCGAGATGGCGGCGCAAGGTCGCGAAATTGGTGATCTCGCACAGGCACAGCACGCGCCAGTAGCGTTCGTCGGTGGGGCGGCCCTTGCCCGCGTTGCGCCAGCCGGGGCGCCCGGGCAGGCGGAAGCCGAGCGGACTTTCGGCGCGGCGGCGGGGAGCCGCGGCACCGACCTGCGAACTATCCCCGGCAAATACCGCGCTTTCCACGGATTTCGCCGCGGTCCCGCTCGCCGCAGATTCCCCCAAAGGCACCGAAGGCTCGTTGCTTGCCGACATCTCATCCGGGTCTAGGCCGACACCGTTGAAGGAACGGTTAAGCGCACGGCGCCCGATCTGTGCCGAACTGGCGCAACCCCGCGGGAATCCGCGTTGATTTATTGTTAAAAATTCTTTAACGATCTGAATCGCGCACCTGTGCGCACCGATGGGAGACTACAATGTTCGCGTTCAATCTTCTTTTCCGCGACGGTGCCGGCGGCGACGACATTCGTCCCTTCTGACCCGATCGTATCTTCCGGGCCGGCGGTGAAGCGCGCTCGACCGAGCGTGCGCTGACCGGCCCGGACGGTTTCGGAAAAAGCGGCCCACCGGGCCGCTTTTTTTATGCGCGGCGCAGAGAGAAGCGCGTGCGCGGCCGCATCCCCCGCCCCTTGTCCTGATCGCACGGCGCGCTAAGTGCGCAGGATCGTTCACCCCAAGGGGACCTGCTTTGCGCATCGCGATGATCGGCACGGGCTATGTCGGCCTGGTTTCCGGCGCCTGCTTCTCGGACTTCGGACACGACGTGGTCTGCGTCGACAAGGACGCGCGCAAGATCGAGCTCCTCCACCAGAACGTGATGCCGATCTACGAGCCGGGGCTCGACGCGCTGGTCGCGTCGAACGTCAAGGCGGGCCGGCTTTCGTTCACGACCGACCTGGCGGAGGGCGTCCGCGACGCCGATGCGGTGTTCATCGCAGTGGGCACGCCGAGCCGCCGCGGCGACGGCCATGCCGATCTGAGCTACGTCTTCGCCGCCGCGCGCGAGATTGCCGAGAACCTGACCAGGCCGAGCGTGATCGTCACCAAATCGACGGTGCCCGTGGGCACCGGCGACGAAGTCGAGCGGATCATCGCCGAGGTTGCGCCCGGCAGCGGCGCCAAGGTGGTCTCCAACCCCGAATTCCTGCGCGAAGGCGCGGCGATCGAGGACTTCAAGCGTCCTGACCGCGTCGTCGTCGGCACCGACGACGAGCAGGCGCGCGAGATCATGCGCGCGATCTACCGCCCGCTGTCGCTCAACCAGAACGCGCCGGTGGTGTTCGTCGGCCGCCGGACGAGCGAGCTGATCAAATACGCCGCGAACGCCTTCCTTGCGGTCAAGATCACCTTCATCAACGAGATCGCGGACCTGTGCGAGCAGGTGGGCGCCGACGTGCAGGAAGTGTCGCGCGGCATCGGCATGGACAACCGCATCGGCTCCAAGTTCCTCCATGCCGGCCCCGGCTACGGCGGATCGTGCTTCCCCAAGGACACGCTCGCGCTCCTGAAGACCGCGGCCGACAACGATACGCCGCTGCGGATCGTGGAGGCGACGGTGCAGGTCAACGACGCGCGCAAGCGCGCGATGGGGCGCAAGGTGATCAAGGCGATGGGCGGCGACGTGCGCGGCAAGACCGTCGGCGTGCTCGGCCTGACCTTCAAGCCCAATACCGACGACATGCGCGACGCGCCGAGCCTGGCGATCATCGCCGCGCTGCAGGATGCCGGCGCGACCGTGAAGGCTTACGACCCCGAAGGTGTCGAGCAAGCGCGCCCGCTGCTCAACGATGTCGAATTCTCCGAAAGCGCCTATGCCGCGGCCGAAGGCGCGGATGCGCTGGTGATCGTCACCGAGTGGGACGCGTTCCGCGCGCTCGATTTGTCCCGAATTGCGAACGCGCTTGCGACGCCGCTGCTGATCGACCTACGCAACATCTATCCGCCGGCCGAGGCCAGCCGCGCCGGGCTGCGGCTCGTGAGTATCGGAAAAGCCTAGCCTTCTTCATATGTTAACCGTAAGAGTTGAAAACAATATTCGGCTTCGGCGACGCTCGCCAAAGCCGTGACGAAGGTGGGCGCGGCAGGACGTGCCCAAAAAACGATATTGCGGCGCAGCGCGGCTCGAAACACTTGGTTTGCGGGCGCAGCAAGCGTATGAAGCGCCCGCGACGGCGAAGACGGTCGAGTCCAAGGGGGCGGTGTGAACCTCGAATTCGGTACAATCCGGGCGGCGACAGCCGATCCCGCGCAAACGCAGTCGCGTTGGCAGCCCAGCCGCGCCAAGTTGCGCATGCGTCTTCATCTTTCGCTGATCGTGCTCGACATCGCCTGCATCTTCGCTGGATTCTTCCTTGCCGGGCTGGTGTACGAGCCCGGCTCGGCGCCCGAGCAATGGCTGTTCCTCGCGATCGTGATCAGCCCCATTTATTTCGGCGCCGCGCTCAACGGGCACGGCTATGCCACCGAAGTCATCCAGGAGCCCGGCCGCGGCGTGCTGCGCGCGATCCAGGCTTACGTCATCGCGGCCGGAATCGTCGTCCTCGTCGCCTTCGCGCTCAAGGCCAGCGTCAACTATTCGCGCGTCACGATCGGCCTCGGCACCGGGATCGGCGCGATCCTGCTCGGCATCGTGCGCGACACCTTCCTGCGCAAGGCGCGCAAGATCGTCGGCGGCAATCCCTATAGCGTGGTGCTGATCACCGACGGATCGCAGGTTCTCCCGCCCGACGGCTTCTCGCTCGTCATCGGCGCCGACGACATGCTCGACCCGGCCGACGATTCGCCGGGCATGTTCGATCGCCTTGCCGGCGTGCTGCGCGACGTCGACCGCGTCGTGGTCGCCTGCTCGCCCGAGCGGCGGCTGAGCTGGGTCCGCGTGCTCAAGGGCGCGGGCATCCGCAGCGAAGTGATCGCGCCCGAGCTGCGCCAGCTCGCGCCGCTCGGCATGGGGCATTGGGGCACCGCGCCGACCGTGATCGTGGCGGACGGGCCGCTTTCGCGCTTCGATTCGTTCCTCAAGCGCAGCTTCGACGTGATCGTGGCGGGCATCGCGCTGCTGCTGCTCTCGCCCCTGCTGCTCGTGATCGCGGCGCTGATCCGGCTCGAGGGCCAGGGCCCGATCTTCTTCGTCCAGACCCGGATCGGCCAAGGCAACCGCATGTTCCGCATGCTCAAGTTCCGCAGCATGCGCAGCGAGAAGAGCGACGGCAACGGCAATCGATCGGCGAGCCGCGACGACGACCGGATCACGCCGCTCGGCCGCTTCATCCGCCGCACCAGCATCGACGAGCTTCCCCAGCTGATCAACGTGCTGCTGGGCGACATGAGCATCGTCGGCCCGCGCCCGCACGCGCTGGGTTCGCGCGCCGAGGACAAATTGTTCTGGGAGATCGACGACCGCTACTGGCACCGCCACGCCGCCAAGCCCGGCCTCACCGGGCTCGCCCAGATCCGCGGCTTCCGCGGGGCGACGATGCGCGAGCAGGACCTGACCGACCGGCTGCAGGCGGACCTCGAATATCTTCAGGGCTGGTCGATCTGGAAGGACGTGAAGATCCTGATCATGACCTTCGGCGTGGTCATCCACCACAACGCCTACTGACGCCGCCGCGCGCGGCTCCCATGGAAAAGGACTATGGGTGTGCCGCCCCGCGGCATAAGACAGCGCGCGCGCGACGCGCTAAAGCGGAGATCAACCGCGGCGAGAGACTTGAGCAACCATGACGCTTTTCCTGGGCATCGACGCCGGCGGCAGCCACTGCCGCAGCCGGCTCGCCGACGAGACCGGGACGATATTGGGCATTGGCGAGAGCGGGCCCGCCAATACCCGGATCGGAATCGACCGGCTCCATGCCGTGCTCAGCGACGTCGCCAGCCAGGCGATCGATCAGGCGGGGCTGAGCCCCGCGGAGATCGCGACGATCCGCGCCGGCATGGGCATCGCCGGGATCACCCGCACCGGCGTGCTCGAGCAGATCGAGGCGCTGCCCTTCCCCTTCGCCTCGGTCGCCTTCGCCACCGACGCCGCGATCGCCAATCTGGGCGCGCATGGCGGGCAGGAAGGCGCGACACTGATCATCGGCACGGGCAGCATCGCGTGGGTGCAGGTGGGATCGACCAGCTTCGCGATCGGCGGATACGGCTTCCCGATCTCCGACGAGGGCAGCGGCGCGGCGCTGGGCCTCAGCGCGATGCGGCATGCGCTGCGCGCGCTCGACGGGCGCAGCTCGACCACGCCGCTCAGCAGCGCAGTCACTGCCGGGTTCGGGCACGACACCGCGCGCGCGGTGGCGTGGATGGATGCGGCGACCCCCAAGGACTATGCCGCCTTCGCGCCGCTGGTGATGGATTATGCCGAGAATGACGACGCGATCGCGCGATCGATCGTCGAGGACGCGGCGCAACATATCGAGCGCTTCATCGAGACCATTTTCGCACGCGGGGCAGTCCGCTGCGCGCTGGCCGGGGGCCTCGCGATGCGAATGAAACCGTGGCTCAAGGCGCGAACGGTGGCGCGGCTGACCGACGCCGTGGCCGATCCGCTCGACGGCGCGCTGCTGCTCGCCGGGCTGCCGGTGAGCGCGATCCCGACGCGGAGGACGGCCGATGGCGACTGAGGCGGCCGATCCGCGCTACATCGACGTGGATCGCTGGCCGACGGCCGCCGCGATCGAGGCGATGCTCGAATCGCAACTGGCGGCAGTCGCGGCGCTCAAGAGCCAGACCGGGGCGCTGGCGGCGGCGGTGGACGCGGCGGCGGAGCGGCTGCGCGGCGGCGGGCGGCTGGCCTATGCCGGCGCGGGGACTTCGGGACGGATCGGGGTGCAGGATGGCGTCGAGCTGACGCCGACCTTCAACTGGCCGGTCGAGCGGCTCGTCTTCCTGATGGCAGGTGGCGAGGCGGCGCTGACGCGGACGCAGGAAGGCGCCGAGGACGATGCCGAGGCGGCGCTCAGGGCGATCGCGGCGCACGGGATCGGGGCGAACGACGTGCTGATCGGTGTCGCGGCGAGCGGGCGGACGCCCTATGTGCTCGCGGCGATCGAGGCGGCGCGCGCGGCGGGGGCGCTGACGATCGGGCTGGCGAACAATCCCGGCGCGCCGCTGCTCGCGGCGGCCGAGCATGGCATCCTCGCCGATACCGGCAGCGAAGTCGTCGCCGGATCGACGCGGATGAAGGCGGGGACCGCACAGAAAGCGGCGCTCAACATGCTCTCGACCGCGATCATGCTGCGGCTCGGGCTCGTGCATCGCGGGCTGATGGTCAACATGCAGGTGTCGAACGCCAAGCTGCTGGTGCGCGGGCGCAACATGG
>JAEWCK010000054.1 GCA_023390675.1 Pseudomonadota bacterium | reverse complement strand
GACGAGGCAAGGGGCGCCGAAGTCGAGCAGGCGCGCGCTGCCGTCGCGCTGGCGAAGGAAGCGACGCCGGTCGAGGATTTGTCGGGGCTCGCCGCACAGGCGGCGACGGGCGACATGGATGCGCGCTACGAGCTTGCCGGCGGACAGATGGCCGCGGGCGATCGCGACGCCGCCGCCGAGACGCTGCTCGCGATGATCCAGGAAGACCGCGAATGGAACGAAGGCGCGGCGCGCCAGCGGCTCCTGAAGCTCTTCGAGGCGGTCGGGCTCGAGGACCCGTGGGTCTCGGGCCAGCGCCGCAAGCTCTCCGCGATCCTGTTCGGATGACGCGGCTCTCGGTGTTTCCGCTGGGCGGCGCCTTGCTCTTCCCGCGGATGCACCTGCCGCTCCACATCTTCGAGCCGCGCTACCGCGCGATGGTGACCGACGCGCTCGCGCGCGACCGGCGGATCGGGATGATCCAGCCGCGCGGGCCCGGCGAGCCGCCGCCGCTGTTCGACATGGGCTGCGTCGGCCGGATCGCCGAAGTGGAGGCGCTGGACGACGGGCGATTCGACATCGTCCTCGAAGGGCTGGCGCGCTTCACGATCCTGCGCGAGCTCGACGTCACGACGCCGTTCCGTCAGGTCGAGGCCGAGCTCGAGCCTGCGGGCGAGAGCGAAGTGCTGGCGATCGCCGAACGCGCGAGCCTCGAGATCGAATCGCGCCGCTTCGCCGACGGGCTCGGCTATGCGGTGGACTGGGAAGCGGTGAGCCGGCTCGACGACGAATCGCTGGTCAACGGCATCGCCCAGATCGCGCCGTTCGACGTAGCGTCGAAGCAGGCATTGCTGGAGGCCGATTCGCTCGAGGAGCGGGCCGAGTTGATCGTCCAGCTGATGCAATTCTATGGACGGCACGGCGATCACGGGGCGACGCTGCAGTAATTGCGGATCCAGCTGTTCCCCGGCGAAGGCCGGGGCCCAGCTGCGATCGTCTCAAAGCGGTGCGAGACGGTCGAACAAATCTTCCCACTCGGGATTGAGCCCTTCGATCTCTCGAAGCTTCCAGGCGCGCTTCCACTTCTTCATTTGCAGCTCCCGGTGGCGCGCGGCATCGAGATTTTCGAAAGCCTGGAACCAGACGAGGAGCTTGCACTCATATTCCTTGGTGAAGCCGTCAACCGCGCCGGTGCGATGTTGCCAGGCGCGCTTCGGCAAGTCGGACGTGACGCCGAGATAGATCGTTCCGTTGCGCTTGTTCGCCATGATGTAGAGGAAGCCGGGTTTCTCCATTTCATCCTCATTGCGACTGGGCCCCGGCCTTCGCCGGGGAGCAAGTAGCGCTAAACGGTCTCCCCCATTAGCAGCTTGGGCACGTCGCCGCTCTCGCCGCGGGCTTCGGCCATGAACCAGTCCTTGAGCGGCGGGAGCTTGTCGACCGCGGAGAGGCCGAAGCGGCGGATGGCGCTCGCGGCTTTGCCGGGCACGCCGAACAGGCGCGTGAGGCCGTCGGTGGCGGCGGCGACCATGAAGGTGTCGAGGCCGCGCCAGCGCTGGTAGCGCGCGAGGAGCTGGGGGTCGCCGAGGTCGAGGCCGAGGCGCTTGCCGTCGACCAGCACTTCGACGAGCGTCGCGACGTCGCGGAAGCCGACGTTGACGCCTTGGCCGGCGATCGGATGGATGCCGTGCGCGGCGTCGCCGACCAAGGCGAGGCGGTGCGCGGTGATCCAGGCGGCGTGGTGGAAGCCGAGCGGATGCGTGAAGCGCTGGGTGAGCGGGCCCAGGCGCCCAAGGAACCCGCCCATGCGCTTCTCCGCCTCTGCGAGATACGCGCGGTCGGAGATCTTCATCATCCCCGCCGCGTCGCGCGCCTTCACCGTCCAGACGACCGCCGAGCGATGGCCGTGCTCGTCGTCGAGCAAAGGCAGGATCGCGAAGGGGCCCTCGGGGTAGAAGATCTCGAAGGCGACGTTCTCGTGGCTGCGCTCGTGCCCGAGCGTCGCGACCATCGCGGCGTGATCGTAGCTCCAGCGTGCGGTCTTGAGTCCCGCGGCCTCGCGCGTCGGCGAATTGCGGCCCTCGGCGGCGACGAGGAGGGGCGCGGTTACGGTCGCGCCCGAATCGAGCGTAGCGGTGACGCCGAACTCGCCGCGTTCCACCGCGACGGCGCGAGTGCGCATCCGCATGTCCGCCAGCGGCGCGGCCATCGCGGCTTCGAGCAAAGCGGTGCGGAGCGCGCGGTTCTCGAACATCTGTCCGAGCGCGCCTTCGCCCTCGGCGGGCGCGAAATCGAGCTTGCCGGGCGCGAGCCCGTCCGAAACGCGGATGCCCGCGATCGGGCAGCCCTTGCCCGAGAGCCTTTCCGCGACCCCTACGCACTCGAACATCCGCATCGGCGCGCTGGCGATCGCCGAGGCGCGACCATCGAAGCCCGCGGCGGTGATCGTCGCGGGGTCGGCGGGGTCGATGACGATCGAAGAGAGGCCGTGCGCATCCAGCGCGACGGCGAGCGCGCTGCCGACCAGCCCGCCGCCGAGGATGAGGACGTCTGCGTGGTTGGGCGCGCGATCCATGGCCGGGCACCTAGCACAGAAGCGACGAACCGCCACCGGTACAAAACAAGTCCATCTTGACGCCGGACTCGACACAGGCGATGATTCCGCCCGCACCCCCTGAAAATTGCGGAGGCTGGGCGATGGCGTCCCGGGCACAACCGTCGCTGCTGCGCGACACGATGAAGGCTGGCGCACGCCGCAGCGGCGCGCTGATCGGCGGGACGGCACTGTTCCTCGCCACGATCGCGCTGATCGTCGCGCTGCTGACCTATCACGCCTCCGATCCGTCGCTGAACACGGCCTCGGGCGGGCCCGCGCGCAACCTGCTGGGCGACAGCGGCGCCTGGGCGGCGGACCTGCTCTATTCGGCGCTGGGGCTGCCCGTGCTGCTGCTCGCGCCGGTGGGGTTCATCGTCACCAACCGGCTGTGGCTCGACCGGCCGGTGGGCAAGTGGCGCAAGATGCTCGCCGGCGCACTGCTGGGCGCGGTCCTTGTCGGGATCGGGCTTGCTCTGCTGCATATCGACTGGTCGCTGCCGATCGACTGGCGGCTGCCCGGCGGGATGGGCGGCGTCGTGGGACTGACCATATCCGGGCTGATCGACTGGGCGATCGGGCTCGCGGGCGAGCCCAACGTCTCGTTCTGGGCGGGGCGCGTGCTCGGCGCGATCGTCACGCTCGCCGGATTTTGGACGTGGTGGCGCAGGCTCGATTTCAGCCTGCCCGAGCGCGCGTTCAGCATCCCGAGCCTCAGGGGGCCGGGCAAGACGCAGCTGCTGAGCGCCCCCGAGCCCAAGGCGGAGCCGCGCGAGCCCCGCGAGCCGCGCAAGGTGGTGGTGCCCGATACGCGCCCCGGCCCGGTGATCGCCGATCGCGGCGTCACCCCCGCGCCCGCCAAGGTCAAGCCGCCGACCCAGACCAGCCTCGACTTCAAGGACAGCTTCAAGCTGCCGCCGCTCGACCTGCTCAAGGCCGCGCCGCCCAATTCGAACGCGGCGATCGACAAGGCCGCGCTCGAGCGCAATGCGCGGCTGCTCGAGAGCGTGCTCGACGATTTCCACGTGAAGGGCCAGATCGTCGAGGTGCGGCCGGGGCCGGTCGTGACGATGTACGAGCTCGAGCCGGCGAGCGGCATCAAGGCCAGCCGCGTCATCCAGCTCGCCGACGATATCGCGCGCAACATGTCGGCGCTGTCGGCGCGCGTCGCGACCATCCC
>JAEWCK010000028.1 GCA_023390675.1 Pseudomonadota bacterium | reverse complement strand
TGTATAAGAGACAGTCTCGAGGAAGTCTACGGCAGTGAAGTCGAACGGGGTCGAGAAGCAGTGCATGCCGTGCTTGGTCGCGCGCTCGATGATCGGTCCGTGCCAGTCCCAGGGCGTATGTGCCTCTTCGTAGAGCTCGTAGAGCTGACGGCCGTTCCACAGACTGCCCGGATCGTTGATGACGAAATCGCGCGTGCGCAGATTGAGCGTCATCGTCTCGGCGGTGTAGGTCTGGAGCTTGACCGCGTCGGCGCCGCTTTCCGCCGCCGCGTCGACGATCTCCAGCGCACGATCTAGCGACTGGTTGTGATTGCCGGACATCTCCGCGATCAGATAGGGGCGTTCGCCAGCCCCAACCGCGCGATCGGCGATGTGCATCATGTCCGTCATGTCGTGTGGGTGCTTCTTGTCAATCTGAAGGATTGCCGGCCTCTTACACGATTGCGATAGGCGATAAAGTCTTTGTTTCCCTGCCGTCTCCGGCGCCGTGCCGGCGTGGTGCAGCTTCGAGCGGACACATACTGGCAAAATCGCGCCGCCTGATCTAGCGGGCATCCCGCAAGGAGAATGAGCGGCATGGCGATTGCCCTAATCTGCAACAAGGATCTGACCGTACCTTTCGAAGCGCTGGCGCGTCATATGCGCGATCTGGGCGAGGATATCGTATGGCTTTCGCCGAGCACCCGCTGGACCAAATGGCTCGTCGGGCGCGGGTGGCCGCGAGATTCGATCTTCAATCTTCCCGATCGCCGCGCGGAATGGGCGGCGATGCCCGAACTGGTGGCGCGCGCGAAGCTGGCGCCGTTCGAATGCGACCCCACCGTGACTGCGGCGAACATCACGCTCATGTGCCGCGGCCTCGTCCACAAGCCGCGCGCTTATGCCTTCGCGTATCTGGCGGTGGCGGTCGAGGCGCTGACGGAATTCTGCCGCGAGAAGCAGGTCGAGGCGATGCTCGGCGAAGGCACCTGGGGCTTCGAGCTCGCAGCCTGGCTGGTCGCGCAGAAGCTCGGCATCGAGCATTACAATCCGGTCCGGACCCGCTTGCCGGCCGATCGCTGCTGTCTTGTCGATGCCGTGCGCGGGCATCTGGTCGAGGCCAACGCTCCCCAGCCCGAACATTTCGAGGCGGCGCGCACGTTTTATGAGGATTGGACGACACGCCCCCGCCCCGCCTTCGGCTTCGTGTTGGGGGGCGCGGGGATCGGCGGCGTCGAGTTCGTCTGGCTCCAGGAGATGCGCCAGATCGCGGCCAACGCGGCGGACGACGCCGGTGACGAGACGCTGTGGCCGCTGCGCAAGCGGATAATGGATCGCGCGAGACGCATTCCGCTCGAGCGGCGCGTCGGCAAGTTCCTGCGAAACCGCCCGCCCGCGCCCGACGCGCCCTACCTGCTCTATTGCATGCACCATCAGCCGGAGGCGGCAATCGACGTGGTCGGGGCGTTCAACGCCGACCAGTTCCGGTTGATCGAGACGCTGGCGCGGCTGCTTCCGACGACCCACCGCCTCCACGTCCGCGCGCACCGGGCCGGGCTCGCCGATTTCCCGATGCGGTGGTGGCGCGAACTCGAGCGCCTGCCCGGCGTCGTCATCGTCGATCCATTCGAGGATATCTGGCCGCAAATGAAGGGGTCGGCCGCCACGGTCACCGTCTGCGGCACCGTACTCTACGAGGCAGCGATGCTCGGTGTCCCCGCGCTCGGCCTTGGACCAGTGCATTTCGACGAGCTTTATGCGCTCCCGGCCACGCGCCGCTCGACTCCGCTCGACTGGCCTGTCGCGGATCTCCTCGACCCTGCGCAGCGCGAGCGCTGGGCGCCGTCGGAGGAAAAGCGGATTGCCTATCTTGCCAAGCTGATTGCCAATTCGGGACTGGGAATCGTCGACGATATCCGTCAGCCAGCCTCAGTGCAGTCGGACCCGAACTGGCAACGCGAGCCCGCCGCGTTCATCTCCAATCTGTTGCGACAGACCGGAGTGGTAAAGCTGCCGAAGACGAACGCCTAGTCTTCGGCCTTGGCGATGGCGAGCGTGTAGCGCTGACCGCGCATCTCGAACCAGGCGGGGTAGCGCTGCGGATCGGCGATGCGGAGCAGGTCGAAGATGTCGGCGAGCGTCTGCTCGGGACTGACCTGGCTGTCGACGGGGCGGCGGCGCGGATAGTAGCTCGGCTCGCCTTCCTGCCGCATCGGAGTCGCGGTGCGGCAATTGTCGAGCGCCCAGGTCATCAGATTCACCGTCGCCTGCGAAATCCCTGCCTGGATCTCGTCGTGGAGCTCGGTGCCCTGGGTGTGCACGGTCTCGATACGCCAGATGTCGCCGGTATCGACGCCGTCCTCGGCGTTGATCAGCGCAAGCGGCAGGTCCCGTTCGCCTTCGAGCGTCTGCCAGACCAAAGGCGACCAGCCGCGGCCCTTGGGCAGCCGGCTGCCATGCACGACCAGGACGAAGCGGAAGCGGTCGCGAACATCCTGCTTCACGATCTGGTGGCAGGCGATCAGGAACAGGAAATCGCCCTCGCCCACTTCGCTAACGTCACGGACGAGCGTGACCGCGGCGCGGTCCGCAACTTCATTCATCCAGCGCTCGAGCCAAGGGTTCACCGGGTGCTGCGGATCGCTGCACAGGATCGTCACGCGTTCCACTTGCTTCTCCTCAATCGAGCATGCGCGATGCTACCCGCGCCGCCCCCTGTCCGTCGCATATCGCCGCAGACGCTTCGGCCAGGCTAAGGCGCAGTTCCGGGTCCGCACTCATCGCCGCGAGCGCGTCGCCGATCGCTTGCGGGTCGGTCGAATCCAGTAGCCGGATCGCTCCCGCCTCGGCGAGCTTGGCCGCGATCAGCCGCTGATTGCCGGCAATCGCGAAGGTGATCGCGGGCAGTCCCAGGC
>JAEWCK010000404.1 GCA_023390675.1 Pseudomonadota bacterium | reverse complement strand
GCTCGACGGCGATCGCCGTGCCATAGCCGCAGCCCGCAACCACCGGCGCGCGCCCCGCAGTCTCGGCCACCGCCGCACGCACCACCCGGCCCACTTCCTCGGGGGTCAGCGAGAAGAACTCGCCGGTGCCTCCCGCGGCGAACACGCCGGCGAGCGGGCGCTCGAGCATCCAGCCGACATGCTCGCGATAGGCGGCTTCGACGAACTGCTGCTCGGCGTCGAAATGGGTGACCGGAAACGACAACAGTCCTTCGCCGATGGTCGCGGCCATTTCCGCGGGCGTCATTCTTGGCATCAAAACCCTCGCTGATCGACGGCGCGGACGCGCCGCCCGGCGCGTCATCGGCGCCCATTGCAACGGTATCGCCCTTGTGATCGGGGGTCTAAGCCAAAGCCGCTATCGACCGATACAGCTTTTGGCTTGATGCGCGCGAGCTTCGCCGCAAGGACCGTTCCCAGTCCGTTCCGCGCACGCTAGACACGCAGGGCATGGCCGCGCCGATCCGCAAGATCATCCATATCGACATGGACGCCTTCTTCGCGTCGGTCGAGCAGCGCGACGATTCGGCGCTGAGGGGCAAGCCGGTCGCCGTTGGCTATGCCGCCGCGCGCGGCGTGGTCGCGGCGGCGAGCTACGAGGCGCGCGCGTTCGGCGTGCGATCGGCGCTGCCTTCGGTAACCGCGCTCCGGCGCTGCCCGGAGCTGATCTTCGTCAAGCCGCGCTTCGACGTCTATCGCGCGGTCTCGCAGCAGATCCATGCGATCTTCGCCGACTATACCCCGCTCATCCAGCCGCTCTCGCTCGACGAGGCCTATCTCGACGTGACCGCGAACCTGCGCGGGATCGAGACCGCCTGGGCGACCGCGAAGGAGATTCGCGCGCGCATCCTGGCGGAGACCGGACTCACCGCCTCGGCGGGGATTTCGTACAACAAGTTCCTCGCCAAGCTCGCCTCGGACCAGCGCAAGCCCAACGGCCAGTTCGCAGTCACGCCCGAAATGGGCGCGGCATGGGTCGAGACCTTGCCGGTCAAGCGCTTCCACGGCGTCGGGCCGGTGACCGCACGCAAGATGCAAGGGCTCGGGATCGAGACCGGCGCCGATCTGCGCACCAAGCCGATCGAGTTCCTCCGCGCGCATTTCGGCAGCGCCGCCGACTGGTATTACGGCATCGCGCGCGGCGAGGATGACCGCCCGGTCAACCCCGATCGCGAGCGCAAATCCTCGGGCTCCGAGACAACCTTCGACCGCGACCTGACCGGAGACGCCGAGATCGAGGCCGGCGTGCTCGGCATGGCCGAGGAAGTCTGGGCGTGGTGCGACAAGACGCAGGAATTCGGCCGCACGGTGACGGTGAAGGTCAAGTATGGCGACTTCCAGATCATCACCCGCAGCCGCAGCCTGACCGCCGGGCTGGTCGACCGCCGCGAGACGCTGCGCGACATGAGCCTCGCGCTTATCCGCTCGGTGCTGCCGACGCCGAAGGGGATCAGGCTGGTGGGGGTGACCGTGTCGAACTTCGAGGAGCGGCTGGGCGAGGAGCTGCCGTTCTCCTGACTCCCCTACTTGGAAGCGAGGGGCTAGGTCCGCCGCCCCAAGCCGTTCGCTCGGAGGAAAGGAACCCACCCCTGACCCCTCCCTTCCAGGGAGGGGAATCGGCGCTACTTGCCCGGCCGGTACGCGCGCTCGACATGGCCCTTGAGGTCTTCGGGATAGAAGTACACCGGCCGCAGGTCGCCGCTGGCATAGCGCCCGGCCTGATCGTTGAAGTGCTTCGACTCCGGATGCCCGCTCTCGCCGCCCGCGGTGACGGCCCAGGCCTTCACCCTCGGCCCAAACTCCACCGTCGCGACGAAGCTGTTGCCGCTGGTGCCATAATAGCGCTTCGTTCCCGGATAGCGCTTCGCCCCGAACGAGGCGAGCGAGCCCCATTGCGCCGAAGTGAAGGGCACCGGGCTACTCGGCCTGGCATCGTCGAACTTCTGGACGATCGCGCCGTCGTTGCGCTGGAAGCGGTTGATCTCGCCCCACGGCACTTGCCAGCTGCCGAAGTCCTGCGTCAGCCGCTCGGCGGCCGAGGCAAGCGCGTCGAGCCGCTGCGCGTCCGTCGCGCGCTCCGCCATGTAATCCCAAACCGATAGCCCCGCTGCGCGCGCCGGCTGCGCCGAGGGCGCCCACAAGGCCTCGCCCCAGAACACCGCGAGGGACGTCGCCGTCGAGTCCGCGCCCCAGCGATAATCCCAGCCGCGCAGCAGCCCGATCGGCCCGGCGAGCCTGGCCTTTTGCGCGTCGCCTTCGGGCAGCTTGTCCCACGCCGCGATCAATTCGGGCACGAGCCGGGCGAACGCGGTCAGGTACGAATCGAACGCCGCGGCAATCAGCGTGTGCGGGGTGAAGTCTTTCCGCGCGCTGAGCACCCGGATCGCGTGCGGCCCGCGCGGATTCTCGCCGGCCTGATCGAAATAGCGCGCGTAATCGGCCGCCTTGGGACTGTCCGCACCGGCGCTGGTCCACGGCCAGTTGTTCGAGTTGAACACCCAGCCGTTCTTCGGATTGACCACCTGCGGCAGGCTCGCCAGCCTGTGCAGCCCCTTCCAGTCGGTCGCAGGATCGCTGCCGTCGACCGGCTTTCGATAGTCGAAACGGTCGTCGCGGATCGGCATGAACTGCGGGAGCAGCAGTGCGGCCTCGCCCTTGGAATCCGCGAACAGCGTGTTGTTCGAGCTGTTGGCCTTGCGCTCGGCGACCTTGAGATAGCTCGCATAGTCGCGCGCCTTGGTGCGCAGGAAGCTCTGCTCGAGCGCGGCGACGGGCTTGTTCATCAGCGCGAACGCGATCCATTTGCCCTCGGTCTCGCGGACGATCGGGCCGTGATGCGTCGCATAGGTGGTGAAGCTGCGCCGCGCCTGCCCGCCATCGGCAGTGCGATAGGAGAGCGTGATCGTCTTGACGCTCAGCGGCCGCGTCGCGACGCCGTAGCGATAGGCTTTGCCGTCGACGATCGTCTCGGCGAACTCGTCGACATTGTCGACGCCGCTCGACGTGTGCATCCAGCCGGCGTTCGCGTTGAAGCCCTGATAGATGAAGAACTGCCCCCAGGTCGCGGCGCCATAGGCGTTCAGCCCCTCGCCGCTCGTCACTTGCAGTTCAGAACGGAAAAAGAAGCTGGTGTGCGGGTTGATCAGCAACAGCGCGTGGCCGTCCTGCGTGTGGCTCGGCGCGATCGCGATGCCATTGGAGCCCCTGGGCTCACGGAAGAGCAGGCCCTTTTCGGCCTCGGTCATCGCGACCTTTTGCCCGCCGTAGAACGCCTCGAGCTGGCTCAAAGGCACGCGCTCGATATCGCCGCCGATGCTGCCTTCGGAGAAGCTCAGCGCCATCCACGGCTCGAAGCGCGTGATCACGCGCGGCTTAACCTGCGGATGCGTGGCCAGATAGAAGTTCAGCCCGTCGGCCCAGGCATCCATCAGCTTGCGGAGCCAGGCCGGGCTCTTCGCGTAATCGGCCTTGAGCACCTGCGGATCGACGAACAGCCGCTGGCGCAAATCCTGCCAGATCGCGCCCTCGCCCTCCGCCTCGGCGAGCCGGCCGAGGCTCACCAGATAGTTGGTCTCGATGCGGTTGAAGTCGTCCTCGGCCTGGGCATAGATCATTCCGAACACCGCATCGGCGTCGGTCCTGCCCTTCACATGCGCCACGCCCCAATCGTCG
>JAEWCK010000403.1 GCA_023390675.1 Pseudomonadota bacterium | reverse complement strand
GCGGGCCCCTCCCTCTCCCGCGAAAGCGGGAGAGGTGTTGGCGGGCCTATTTCACCACCGGCAGCATCACTGCCGAACCCGAGCACACCTTCTGCGTCGCCTTCACGTAATCCGACGGCTTCGCCTTGTAGATGTTGGGCACGAAGGTCTGGGGGTTGCGGTCGATCACGGGGAACCAGCTCGACTGGACCTGGACCATGATCCGGTGGCCCTTCTTGAAGACATGGTCGTGGTCGCGCAGCGGCACGCTCCAGTCGATGACCTTGTTCGGCACCAGCGGCGTCGGCTTCTCGAACGAATCGAGATAGCGGCCGCGGCGGATCTCCATCGCGATCGGCAGCTCGTAGCCATTGAGGCCCTTGGCATAGGCGCCGACCGGACCGGTCGGGGCGGGGCCGTAATCCTCGGGGTAGACGTCGATCAGCTTGACGACGAAATCGCTGTCGGTGCCGCTGGTCGAGGCCATCAGGCTCGCGGTGATGTTGCCGGTCACGGTCAGGTCGTCGGTCAGCGGCGCGCTGACATAGCTGAGCACGTCGGGGCGATCGTCGACGAAGCGCTGGTCCTCGGCCTCCCACCAACGCCAGTCGGGCGTGGCATAGGTCGCCGACATCGGGCGCGGGCGGAAGGGGACCGGGCGCGCGGGATCGGATACATAGTCGCGGCAGCCCTCGCCTTGCGCAGGCGCGTCGAAAGACAGCGAGCCGTCGGCGTGGAGGAAGAGGCTGGTCCGGCTGGCCTTGGCGAGCGGCCACTCGGCATAGGTCTTCCACTGCCACGAGCCCGTCTGGAAGCTCTTCATCGCATAATCGGGCTTCGCGCCGGTGCCGTGGAGCCAATAAGCGAAGAACGGCGCCTCGACCTGCTCCTGGAACTGCGTGCCGCTCTCGACGCCGAACGGGATGCGCCCGACCGCGTCGGCGGGCGAGTGCCAGGTGCCGTGCGCCCAGGGGCCCGCTACCATCAGCGCGAGCTTGTTCGGATCGTTCTGGCGTTGCTTGTAGAAGATCTGCCAGCTGCCCCAGGGATCCTCCTGGTCCCAATAGCCGGCGACGTTGAGCGTGGGCACGGTGGTGCGGCCGAGCTTGTCCGACCAGACCTGGCGCTTCCAGTGATCGTCGTAATCGGGATGGTCGATCATCTCCCGGTAGCGGGGCACGCGGCCCTTGAAGTATTTCGCCTCGATGTCGGCGGGCGACCCGGCGTGGAGGAACCAGTCATATGTGTCGTAGCGGTCGTAGACGTCGATGCCGGCATTGGTCTTGTCGGCCTGGAGGCTGTTGACCCAGTCGGTGGCGTATGTGAGCCGCATCGCGCCCCAGCGGTGCAGGTCGTCGTTCTTCCAATAGTCGATCCACGCCGCCTGCGGGCTCACGGCCTTGAGCGCAGGGTGCGGGCGGGCGAGCGCGACGGCGGCGGCGAAGCCCGGATAGGAGACGCCCCACATGCCGACCTTGCCGTTGTTGGGCTTCACGTTCTTCACCAGCCAATCGATCGAATCGTACGCGTCGGTCGATTCGTCGACGGCGCCCTTGCCGGTCTTGATCTCGGTGGAGAGCGTGAAGGGGCCGCCTTCGGACTTGAAGCGGCCGCGCATATCCTGCTGGACGAAGATGTAGCCGTCTTTGGCGAGCGCGGCCCAGCTCCTCGGCAGGCTCGGCGGGCCCTGGTCGCCGGTGCCATAGGGCGTGCGGCTGAACAGGATCGGCAGCGGGCCGGTCTGGTTCCTGGGGCGGAGGATCAGCGTGTAGAGCTTCACGCCGTCGCGCATCGGGATCATCGCAGTCTCGGCGACGAAGGGCGATTCGGCGGCGGCGACCGGCGCGGCCTGCTGCGCCGGGGAGGCGGAGAGGGGAACGGCGAGCGCCGCCAGAGCAACCAGACCCGATATCCGCATGCAAGCCTCCCTTTCGCCCGCCTCAGTCGCTGGCGGGTCGCAATGCTCCCGTCAGCATGGGCCGGAGCACGAGCCCGTTCAAGTCGAGGATCGCGTGGATCGCCATCGCCGCGAGCAGCGAGCCGCTGGCGAGATAAACGAACGCCATCGCCGCCCCGATCAGCGTGGTGATCGCGACTCCGGCCGCGCCCTGATAGCGGTGCATCAGGCCGAAGATCACCACCGGCACGCCGAACGCGATCCAGCCGTTGCCAGTGAGCAGGACGAGGAGCAGCGGCAGCCAGAGGCGGAACATCAGCTCCTCGGTGACGCCGGCCGAAAGCGAAAGCAGCGCGCACAACGCGAGCTCGGCGCGGTTGCGCGGCAGCAGCGCGGAGATATCGCCGACCTGGAGCGGCTTGCGCCCGCGCCGGGCGAGCAAGGCCGCGAGGATGCCCCCGCCGATCATCCCGCCGATCACCGCGCCCAGCGCCAGCCCCGCGCTGTCTCCGATGTCCGGCAGCTGACCCGCCAGCAACGCGAATTCGGAGGGCATCGCGAGGGGTGCGGCGCCGCGGCCGAGCAGCGCCAGCCCGACCAGCGCGGGGACGGCGAAGAAGGCGAGCTGCTTCCAGATCCACAGCGCATAGCGCGCGCGGCGCTGGCGCGAGCGGTCGAGCGCCTTGAAGCGACGATATTCGCGGACATCGTCCTTCGCGAACCACACCAGCAGTCCCAGCGTGACTGCGAGCAGGATGGCGGGCGCAAGCATCAGAGGCGGTGCTCGCCCTTCACCCAGCGCACCGTGCCCGAGCTGGCGCGCATCACCACGCTCTCGGTGGTCATCTTGGTCGCGAAGCGCTTGACGCCCTCGAGCAGCGAGCCGTCCGTCACACCGGTGGCGGCGAAGATGCAGTCGCCGCGGGCGAGCTCGGTCAGGTCGTAGATTTTGTCGAGATCCTCGATCCCCCATTTGTGCGCGCGCTGGCGCTCGTCGTCGTTGCGGAAGACGAGGCGTCCCTTGAACTGGCCGCCGACGCAGCGCAAAGCCGCGCAGGCGAGCACGCCCTCGGGGGCGCCGCCCTGACCCATATAGACGTCGATCGTCGTCTCGGGATCGGTGGTGGCGATCACGCCCGCCACGTCGCCGTCGCCGATCAGCACCACGCCGCAGCCGATCTCGCGCAGCTCGGCGATCAGTTTCTCGTGGCGGGGCCTGTCGAGCACGCAGGCGATGATCTCGTGCGGCTCGACGCCCTTGGCCCTGGCGATCGCCTTGACGTTGTCGGTCGGCGACCTCGCGAGGTCGATCACGTCGGAGGGATAGCCGGGGCCGACCGCGATCTTGTCCATATAGACGTCAGGAGCGTTCAGGAGCCCGCCCTTCTCGGCGACCGCGAGCACGGCGAGCGCATTGGGGCCGGCCTTGGCGCAGATCGTGGTGCCTTCCAGCGGATCGAGCGCGATGTCGATCTCGGGTCCCTTGCCCTGCGCGGCGCCGACCTTCTCGCCGATATAGAGCATCGGCGCCTCGTCGCGCTCGCCCTCGCCGATCACTACGGTGCCGTCGAGATAGAGCTTGTTGAGCGCCTCGCGCATCGCCTCGACCGCAGCGTGATCGGCGGCCTTCTCGTCGCCGCGGCCGACCAGGGTCGACGCGGCGATCGCGGCGGCTTCGGTGACGCGCACCATTTCAAGCACCAGGACGCGATCGAGGGTCTGGCTGGCGGTCTGCTGCATGTGATGGGAGTCCCGGACAGTGATTTCCCGCGCGGACTAAGGGGATGGGCCCGGCTTGTCGATGCCCGCTAACGTTGTCAGGCGCTCGGGCGCGCAACCATCGCTTCGGGCCGGCGTTGGCGACTCCGAACAGGGAGTATCCATATGCTGTTGCTCGCACTCGCGATGCACGGGGCGGCGATCGCCCCCGACCAGAAGCGCGCGCGTCCGGTGCGCCGGGCCACGATCGCGGCGCGGAACGTGCGCGCGCTGCCCGTCGATGTCTGCGGTGCGGCGTGCCGGCGCGATCCGGGCATGCGCTATAGGGTGCCCGGCCCCCCGCACGCCATCAATGCCAACG
>JAEWCK010000391.1 GCA_023390675.1 Pseudomonadota bacterium | reverse complement strand
CCGGGGTCCTGCGGCCAGACGCTATGCTCCGCCCAGACTTCTGGCGTGACCGGCGAAGTCATCTCGTTGCCGTCCGAATTCGCCTCGACGCCGGGGCTCGGATAGTCGCCCAGATGACTGTGAATGTCGATCACGCCGGGGGTCAGGTATTTGCCCCGCCCGTCGATCACGGTGACCCCGGCCTCGGGCGCGATGCTCTGCCCGACCTGGACGATCTTGCCGTCTCGGAACAACACCGCGCCGCCTTCGATCCGCCCGCCTTCGCCATCGAGGATGGTAACGTTGGTGACCAGGGTCGGCGCGCCGGGATAGGCGTGGTAGGTCGAGGGATAGGGATCGTGGCTATAGCCTTTGCCCTTGCCGGGGCCCGCAGGCGCGGGCTCGGTGGAAGCGGATTTGGGCTTGTCGCCACCCGTGGCGCATGCGGAGAGCCCGGCCAGGGCCCCCAGGATCAGGATCGACCGGAACAAGCGCGACTCTCCCCTTTTCGTTACGCGACCGTGATCGCGGGGAAGCGCCGCTTTGGCAAGGCTGGTTTAGCGGCGCACGACACCTGCGCAGTCACGCAGCGGCGTCGATCGCGCCCCATTCGCCGATCAGCCCGGAAAGGCGGTCCGCCACCGAACCGTGCTCGACGAACACCAGCCATTCGCGATCGTCGGCGGGCACCGGCGCATCGACGGTGAGCACCGCTACGCGCCGCCAACGCCCGGCGAGCCACTGCGCCTCGATCCACTGCCCGGCCTCGCCCGCCAGTCCGCCCTCGTCGAGCAGCAGCACGCGCGGCCCCCGGATCAATCCGTGCGGATCGGAACCCGGCACGATCAGCCTTATCCCCGTACGGCCAAGCTCGCCCGCGAGCGCGGCGCGAAGCGAGGGATCGCGCACGACGACGACAAGCAGGAACGAGGGCCGAGCCACGCCCGCGCCATCGCCCCGACAGAGTTAGCGCGAGGTTTCCAGCGCGCGGCGATTGCGCCGATACGGATCGAATCGCAGGGCAATCGACATGCCCGTCCGCCATGCTAAGGCAACGCGCATGGGCAAGATCGTCGCGATCGAGGGCGCCGACGGCGTCGGCAAGAACACGACCTCCCGTCTGCTTTGCGAGACGCTGCAGGCCGCGGGGCAACGCGCGACGGTGATCGGCTTCCCGCGTTACGGCGAGACGGTGGGCGGGGTGACGATCGGCCGGTATCTCGCCGGCGAGATGCCCGTCGCGGTGACGCCCAAGGCGGCCGCGACGCTCTACGCGCTCGATCGGTTCGAGTGGCGCGAGCACATCCTCGAAGCCGCGCAAGCCAACGACGTGCTGATCTTCGATCGCTACGTCGCGTCGAACATGGCCTATCAGGGCGCCCGCGTGGCGCCCGATGAATCGCGCGCGCTGATGGAATGGATCCTCGCGCTCGAGACCGGCCAGTTCGCTTTACCCTGTCCGGCGCTCTCGATCTATCTCGACACGCCGTGGGAGCTGGCGCGGGCGCTGATCCTCAAAAAGGCGGAGCGCAGCTATACCAGCAAGAGCTTCGACGAATATGAAGCCGATGTCGCGCTCCAGCAACGCGTGCGCGGCAATTACGAGGCGATCGTGGCCGCGGACATGCTCGGGCCGTGGCAAGTCGTCCATGCCAGCGCCGACGGCGCGATGCGGGATCCGCACGCAATCGTCTGCGAAATTCGCGCGCATATCGAAACATTGCGGCAATAAGCCGCGCCCAATGGCCGCCAACCGCTTGACAGGCCTGCCTGCGCCACAGCATGGTAGCGCTATCAAAAGCCAGAAACTGGGGCGAGAGGGACTTGGAAGCTCTTCCGGTGGAAATGCTGCCTGCCGATCACAAGCAGGCGATCCTTGTGGGACGGGTGCTTACTGACACCGGTCCCAGCCCCGTCGTGCTGCGCGACGGGACGATCCATGACGTTTCCGCCAGCGCTCCCACCGTCGTCGACCTGCTCGAGCGCGACGATGTGGCGACGCTCGCCGGCGTCGCCATCGGCAGCGTCGAGGATCTTGGTAGCGATACCGGCCCGCGCCTGCTCGCCCCCGTCGACCTGCAGTGCGTCAAGGCGTGCGGCGTCACCTTCGCGGTCTCGGCGATCGAGCGCGTGATCGAGGAGCGCGCGCGCGGCGACGCCGACAAGGCGGCGGCGATCCGCGGCGATCTCGAAGCGAAGGTCGGCGCGGGCATCCGCGCGGTCGTCCCCGGCACGCCCGAGGCGGCGAGCCTCAAGGCGGCGTTGATCGACGCGGGCATGTGGTCGCAATATCTCGAAGTCGCGATCGGCCCCGATGCCGAGGTGTTCACCAAGGCGCCGGTGCTCTCCGCGGTCGGCTGGGGCGCCGAGATCGGCGTTCGTTCGGACAGCGACTGGAACAATCCCGAGCCCGAGATCGTGCTCGTCGTCGACCGGGGCGGCGCGCCCAGGGGAGCGACGCTCGGCAACGACGTCAACCTGCGCGATTTCGAGGGGCGCAGCGCGCTGCTGCTCGGCAAGGCCAAGGACAACAACGCCTCGACGGCGATCGGGCCGTTTATCCGGCTGTTCGACGCCAATTTCACGATGGACGACGTCCGCGCCGCGCAGGTCGACCTGCTGATCGAGGGGCCCGAGGGCTATCGGCTCGAAGGCGCCAACAAGATGAGCCAGATCAGCCGCGACCCGACCGAGCTCGTCCGCCAGACGCTGAGCGAGCACCACTATCCCGACGGGTTCGCGCTGTTCCTCGGCACGCTGTTCGCGCCGATCCAAGACCGCGATCATCCGGGCCGAGGCTTCACGCACAAGGTGGGCGACACGGTACGCATCTCAAGCCCGAAGCTCGGCACGCTGGTCAATCGCGTGACCACCTCGAAACAGGCTCCGCCCTGGACCTTCGGGATCCGCGATCTGATGCGCAACCTCGCCGGGCGGGGCTTGCTGTGACGCATTTACTCAGACAAGTAACTTGTTACGTTAGGACATCCATTTCAAATGTCGGAAGCTGATCCCATGCACATGCCGCTCACCCGCGATCAGCGCGCAGTCTATCCCAGCCTCAAGGGCAAGCGCGTGCTGATCACCGGCGGCGGCTCGGGCATCGGCGCGGGGCTGGTGGAAGGGTTCGTCCGCCAAGGCGCCGACGTCGCATTCTTCGACATCGCGCGCGAGGATTCCGAAGCGCTGGTCCAGAGCCTGGCCGGGGCGCAGCGCACGCCTGTGTTCAAGCATTGCGACCTGACCGACATCAAGGCGGTGCAAGCCGAGATCGCGCGGCTGATCGAGGAGGGCGGCGCGTTCGACGTGCTGATCAACAATGCCGCCAACGACGATCGCCACACGATCGACGAAGTCACCGAGGAATATTGGGACAACCGCCTCAACACCAACTTGAAGCACTTGTTCTTCTGCGCCCAGGCAGTGGTTCCGGGAATGAAGGCGAAGGGCGCAGGCGTGATCGTCAATCTCGGCTCGATCTCGTGGCATTTGGCGCTCGAAGGGCTGACGCTCTACCAGACGAGCAAGGCGGCGATCGAGGGGCTGACCCGCAGCTTCGCGCGCGAACTGGGGCCGCACGGCATCCGTTCGGTGTGCATCGTCCCCGGCAATGTGAAGACCCCGCGCCAGATGCGCTGGTACACGCCCGAGGGCGAGGCCGAGATCGTCGATGCGCAGTGCATGAAGGGCCGTCTCGTCCCCGACGACATCGCGGCGATGGCGCTGTTCCTTGCATCAGACGACGCCCGGCTGATAACGGGCCACGAATATTTCGTGGATGCCGGCTGGAGATAGACGCATGAGCGTGGTGGTTTCGGAGCCGGTCAGCATCTGGTCGCTCCACGCGCCGCTCCTCGAAGGCCCGGTCTGGGTGGAGCGCGACGCCGCGCTCTGGTTCGTCGACATCAAGGGCCACAAGATCCATCGCTACGATCCCGCGCGCGGCGACAAGCGCAGCTGGGACGCGCCTGCGCAGATCGGCTTCCTGCTGCCGGTTGCGAGCGGCGGCTTCGTCGCGGGACTGCAGACCGGCCTTGCGCGCTTCGACGAGCGCGACGGCAGCTTCACCCCGCTGGTCGATCCAGAGCCCGGCAAGCCCGGTAACCGCCTCAACGACGCAACCGTCGATCCGGAGGGCCGGCTGTGGTTCGGCACGATGGACGACGGCGAGTCCGAGGACAGCGGCGCGATCTACCGCCTCGCCGCGGACGGAAGCTGCGTCGTCGCGAGCCCGCTTTATTCGATCACCAACGGCCCTGCAGTAAGCCCGGACGGGCGCACGCTCTATCATGTCGATACGCTCGGCCAGCTGATCTTCGCCTGCGACGTCGACGATGCAGGCGTGCTGACCAACCGCCGCGAGTTCGCGCGGATCGGCAAGGGCGAAGGCTATCCCGACGGCCCGACGGTCGATTCCGAAGGCTGCGTGTGGGTGGGCCTCTATATGGGGTCGAGCGTCCGCCGCTATTCGCCGGCGGGCGAGTTGCTCGAGACCGTCGCCTTCCCGGTGGACGCGATCACCAAGGTCGCGTTCGGCGGACCAGACCTCAAGATCGTCTACGCCACCACTGCCAACAAGCACCTCTCGGCGGAAGAAAAGGCGGCACGCCCGGATTCGGGTGATCTGTTCGCGTTCGAGGTCAGCGTCGCCGGTCAGCCGGGAAAAATGGTCCGCCAAGGCATATAGTCAAGATAGTTGACTGTAATAATTTCGGATTGTAAAGCGATTCGCATGGCAACCGAACCGCTGACGCTCGACGACATCACTCTCCCTGCACTGCTCCGCCATGCACGCTATACCTATGGCGGCGCGATGCGCAGGGCGCTGGCGGAAGCCGGTTACGACGACATCCCGGGCAACGGGCTCTATGTGATCGGCGCGCTCGCGCTGGGCGAGGCGCCGCTCGGCGAGATCATCCGCGATCTTCGCGTGAGCAAGCAGGCCGGCGGCCAGCTCGTCGATGCGCTGGTGCTGCGCGGCTATCTGGAGCGCCAGATCGATGCCGGCGACCGCCGCAAGCTCACCGTGACGCTTACCGAGCGCGGCCGCGCCGCCTTCGAGACGCAGAGTGCGGCGCGCGAGGCAGTGGACGCGCAGCTCGCCGCGCGCGTCGGCGAGAAAAGGATACGCCAGGCCAAGGAAGTGCTCGATGCCCTGATCGACATCGGCCATGGCGGCAGGGACGAGGACTAGGCGGGCGCGAGCACCGTCACGTCGACGTCGCAGCGCCAGCGGAATCCAAGGCTCTCGTACAGGCCGATCGCGCCCGCATTGTCGGCATAGGCATGGAGAAACGGCATCTCGCCGCGCGCGGCGATGCGGCTTGCGACCACCCGCATCAACGCGCCCGCAAGGCCGTTGCCGCGGAAATCGGGATGCGTGCAGACGCCGCTGACTTCGGTGAAAGCGCCCGGCTTCATCCGCTCGCCCGCCATCGCGACCAGCCGCCCCTTGTGCTGCACGCCGATGAACCCGCCGAGCCGGTGCGTGCGCGCGAAGAACGGGCCGGGCTCGGTGAGCGTCGCTAGCGCGAGCATCTCGGCGGCGTCGGCGTCGCCCAATTCGAGGAAGTCGATCCCCTCGCCCGGCGTCAGCGCCTCGGCGACCATCTGCACGCCGGTGCGCCGTTTCTCGACGCGCGTTCCGGGCACCGGCGGCAGCCTGTCCTTCTGGAGCACGATCGCCGGTCCGGTGGCCGCAACGAGTTCGCCGAGCGCCGCAAGCGATTCCGCGCCATCATCCGCCGTCGCCGCGAAGATCGCATAATCGGAGTCGTAGCGCAGCGCCCTCCCCTCGCCGCGCGCAAGATGCGCCTGGCGCGCGGTCAGCGCGGTCCAGCCGGGACGGTCGAGCGGGTGATCCATATGCGGTTCCTGACGCCCGAATCGGCGCGTCAGTGATTATGCCGCGGCACCGTCTCGCTCGTACCCCGATACTTGAGCGCAAATTCGAGCGTGCCGCCTTCGGCGAGCTGACCGGTCTTTTCGCGATACAGCTCTTCCCAGGGCGTGTTGCTCGGCGGGATCGGCGGGGCGGGCTCGGCCCTGCGGCGCGCGATCTCGTCGGAGTCGACCAGCGCATCGCAGGTGCCGGCGTTCAGGTCGATGCGGATGATGTCCCCGGTGCGTAGCCACGCCAAGCCCCCGCCCGCCGCGCTTTCGGGCGAAGCATTGAGGATCGAGGGGCTGTCCGACGTGCCCGACTGACGGCCGTCGCCGAGGGTGGGCAGGCTCATGATGCCGCGCTGGATCAGGTGATCGGGCGGCTGCATGTTGACCACTTCCGCCGATCCCGGCCAGCCGAGCGGGCCCGATCCGCGGATGACGAGGATGCAATTCTCGTCGATCGCCAGCGCGGGATCGTTGATGCGGTGGTGATAGTCGTCCGAGCCGTCGAACACGATCGCGCGACCCTCGAACACGCCTTCATTGCCGGGCCGCGAGAGATAGCGCGCGGCGAAATCGGGACCGATCACGCTGGTCTTCATGATCGCCATGTCGAACAGGTTGCCCGAGAGGACGAGGAAGCCGGCCTTCTCCTTGAGCGGCTTGTCCCAAGCGAAGATCACCTCGCGATCGGCGACTTCGCGGCCGGCGACATTCTCGGCGAGGGTCCTGCCGGTGCAGGTCATCACCGCCCCGTCGAGCGCGCCGTTGTAGAGCATCTCGTTTACTACCGCGGGGATGCCGCCGGCGCGGTGGAAGCGTTCGGAGAGGTACTGGCCGGCGGGCTGCATGTTGACGATCAGGGGAAGGTCATAGCCCGCGCGCCAGTCGTCGGGAGTGATCTCGAACCCGGCGTGACGCGCCATCGCGACGAGGTGGGGCTGGGCGTTGGTCGAGCCGCCGATCGCCGTCAACAGCTTGATTGCATTGAGGAAACTCGCCTTCGAGAGGATCCTGGAAGGGCGCAGGTCCTCGTACGCCATCTCGACGATGCGCCTGCCGGTCTCGTACGCGATCTGACCGCGCTCGCGATACGGCGCGGGGATCATCGCGCAGCCGGGGAGCGACATGCCGAGCCCCTCGGCGAGCGAGTTCATCGTCGAGGCAGTGCCCATCGTGTTGCAATGGCCCGCAGAGGGCGCGGAATCGGTCGCGCGGCGGAGGAATTCGGCCTCGTCGATCTCGCCCGCGGCGAGCTTGCGGCGGCTGCGCCAGATCACCGTGCCCGAGCCGACCAGCTCGCCTTCGTGCCAGCCGTCGAGCATCGGCCCGCCCGAAAGGACGATCGCGGGGATGTCGACCGTCGAGGCCGCCATCAGCGAGCTCGGCGTGGTCTTGTCGCAGCCGGTGGTGAGGATCACCGCGTCGATCGGATAACCGTTCAATATCTCGACCAGCCCCAGATAGGCGAGGTTGCGGTCGAGCGCGGCGGTCGGCCGGCGGCAATTCTCGAAGATCGGGTGGAGCGGGAACTCCATCGGCACCCCGCCCGCCGCGAGCACACCCTCGCGCGCGCGCTTCACGGTCTCGAGATGGATGCGGTTGCAAGGCGCGAGGTCGCTCCCCGATTGCGCGATCCCGACGATCGGCTTGCCGCTCATCAGCTCGTCGCGCGTGATTCCATAGTTCATGAAGCGCTCGAGATAGAGCGCCGCCATGTCGGCGCGGCCGGGCGCGGCGAACCATTCACGCGAGCGGAACGGACGGACGGGGGTGCGCGTCATCTTACTACTC
>JAEWCK010000336.1 GCA_023390675.1 Pseudomonadota bacterium | reverse complement strand
ATGCGCACCACGCGCTCGAACAGCGCGCGCCGCTCGCCTCTCGGCAAACTATAGTGACGAAACACCACCCCGCTTCCGCGCGGCAACCGGGCGAGCGCGTCCCACAGCGTTTTGCCCATTCGTTCGTCGGTCATCAGCCATTGGCGCGGGATGGGGTGGCGAGGGCGCATCGCTCCCCCTATAGGCGCGCCATGCTCAGGCAAGAAGAAGCGGCAGGCCGTCTCGACGACGTGCGTGGCAACGTCGCCCGCGCCGCGAGGATCGCGGGGCGCGCGCCCGAATCGGTCACGCTGATCGCGATCTCCAAGACGCACGATGCCGAGGCGATCCGTCCGCTGCTCGCGGCCGGCCAGCGCGTCTTCGGCGAGAACCGCGTCCAGGAGGCGGAGGCCAAATGGCCGGCGCTGCGCGAGGAGGCTCCGGACGTGGCGCTTCACCTCGTCGGCCAGCTCCAGTCGAACAAGGCCGAGGACGCGGTCGCGCTGTTCGACGCAATCCACTCGGTCGACCGGCCCTCGCTCGTGACTGCGCTCGCCAAGGCGATGGACAAGATGGGCAAGCGCCCCGTCAGCTTCGTCCAGGTCAATATCGGCGACGAGCCGCAAAAGGGCGGGTGCGCGGTCGCCGACCTGCCGGGCCTGCTCGCCGAGGCACGCGCCGCCGGCCTGCCGCTGGCGGGGCTGATGTGCGTGCCGCCGCTTCAGATCGAGCCCGCCCCCTATTTCGCGCTGCTCGCCAAACTTGCGCGAGACCATGACGTCGCCGGGCTCAGCATGGGCATGTCGGGCGACTACGGCACTGCGATAACGCTCGGAGCGACCCATATTCGCGTCGGAACCGCGCTTTTCGGTGCGCGCGGATGAAATACGATGCCTTGATCTTCGATTTCGACGGCGTGCTCCTCGAAAGCGAATATGCCGGCAACAGGCAGATCGCCGACTATCTGACGAGCATCGGCCACCCGACCACGCCCGAGGAATCGATGGCCAACTTCATGGGGCTGGCCGGCGCCGATTTCCTCGCGGCGATCGAGCGCTGGATCGGCCGCGCGCTCCCCGACGACTTCCACGCCGCGCGCGAGATCGAGAACGTCCGTGCGCTCGAGGAAGGGCTGCCCGCAGTCGCCGGCGCGATTCGCTTCGTCTGCGATCTGCCGCCCGATCTGCCGCGCGCGATCGCCTCGTCGAGCTCGGTCGAGTGGATCGGCCGCCACCTCGACCATCTCGGCCTTCGCGCCGCGTTCGGCGACCATATCTATAGCGGGCGCCAGCACGTCGCGCGCGGCAAGCCTGCCCCGGACGTCTATCTGTTCGCCGCCAGGCAGCTGGGCGTCCCGATCGAAAGCTGCGCGATCCTCGAGGATTCGCCGGTCGGCGTCGCCGGCGCGGTCGCCTCGGGAGCGCACGTCATCGGGCTGTGCGCCGGCAGCCATTGCCCGCCCGACCACGCCGACCGCCTCCGCGCGCTCGGCGTGCCGGAGATCGCCCACGACTTCGACGAGGTCGCGCAGCTTTTGGCCTGAACTTTCCTGAACTTCAGAGCTGGTGCCCCGTCCGGTCGCGCTTGGTCGCGAGATAGCGCGCGTTGTGCGGATTGGGCGGCAGCTTGTGCGGCACGCGCTCGGTCACCGTCACGCCCGCCGCCTCGAGCGCCGTCGCCTTGTCGGGATTGTTGGTGAGCAGCCGCACTTCGCGCTGGCCGAGCAGCCCCAGCATCCGCGCCGCCACGGCGAAGTTGCGCGCGTCGACTGCGAAGCCGAGCCGGGTGTTGGCGTCGACCGTATCGAACCCCTGGTCCTGCAGCGCATAGGCGCGCAGCTTGTTGATCAGCCCGATCCCGCGGCCTTCCTGGCGCAGATAGAGCAGAATCCCCCAGCCGTTCGCCTCGATCGCTCGAATCGCGGCGTGGAGTTGCGGCCCGCAATCGCACTTGAGGCTGCCGAGCACGTCCCCGGTCAGGCATTCGCTGTGCAGCCGGACGAGCGGCGGGCGCCCGTCGGGCTGCCCGATCAGCAGTGCGACATGCTCGCCGGGCATCTCGTCGGTCCGGAACGCGACGATCTCGGCATCCTCTGCCCCCGCGACGGGCAGATGCGCGCGCGCGACAATGCGCAGCCGGTCGGCATCCTCGTGCGCGTCGATGTCGTCGGGCGCGATTGCCTCCTCATCCTGCGCCGGCCGCACGAAGAACGCTGGCAGCAGCCCCGCCACCCGCGCCAGCCGCAGCGCCGCCGCGGCGATCTCGGGCTGGTCGAGCGGAATCGCGCGGAACGGCCCCTTCATCGGCGTCGCCAGATCGAGCTGCGGGTCGGCGAGCGCCGTCGCCATATCGAAATCGAGCCACGGCATGCGCTCGATCAGCACCGGCGCGTCGGGCGTCGCCGCATCGCGCTGGTTGGCGAGCTTCAGCGTCGCCGCGCGCCCTGCCGAGAGCAGCAGCGCCGCCTGTCCCGCGGGATCGAACGCCTTCAGCCGCTGGGCATCCGCGGTCTCGACCGCGAGCAGCGCGAGCTCGCCGATCGCTACCGGCCATCCCCGCCGCAGCGAATCGACTGCCCGCGCGGCGTCACGCGCGCTCAAAAGGCGAACTCGGTGACGATCGGCACATGGTCCGAGGGTTTGAGCCAGCTCCGGCACGGCTCGCACACCGTGTGGCTCGTCGCCTGGTCGGCGACTTCGCGGCTTGCCCACATATGGTCGAGCCGCCGACCGCGATCGTTGGCGGTCCAGTCCTTCGAGCGATAGCTCCACCAGGTGAAGCAGCGCATCGGCGCCGGGATGAAGCGGCGGCCGAGATCCACCCAGTCGTGTGCTTCCTGCAGCCGGGTGAGCGCCTCGACTTCGATCGGCGTGTGGCTGACGACGTTCAAGAGCTGCTTGTGGCTCCACACGTCGCATTCCAATGGCGCGATGTTGAAGTCGCCGGTCAGGATCGTCGGCTTGTCGAGCCCCTTCGCCCATTCGGTCATCCGCCCCACGAAATCGAGCTTCTGGCCGAATTTGGGATTCACTGCGCGATCGGGAACGTCTCCGCCCGCGGGAACATAGACATTCTCGAGCCGCACCCCGTTGGGCAGCCGCACGCCCACGTGCCGCGCCTCGCGGTTGGCCTGCCAGTCGAAGCGGTCGTCCTCCTCGACCGGCACCCTGCTGATGATCGCCACGCCGTGGTGCATCCGCTGGCCGTGCTTGATGATATGGCTGTAGCCGAGCGCGCGGAACGGCGCCTCGGGGAAGTCGCCGTCGATCACCTTGGTTTCCTGCAGGCACAGGATGTCGGGCGATTCCTCGCGCAGGAACTGTTCGACGATCTCGATCCGGAAGCGGACCGAATTGATGTTCCACGAGGCGATCTTCATCGCGAGCGATGTAGAGTCTGTTTGCTCGCGGTGCCAGCCCGGCGCAACGCCACAAAAGGAAAGGCCCCCGCTCCGGGGGCAATGGAGCGAGGGCCGACCTGGCGTTCGTCACGCAGGCAGGATGTGGAGAGATCCCGAGCAACAGGGGGAAAATCCCGGGTACGCACCCCACATCCGCAAGCGCAGTTCTAGGATTGCGAACCTGTCGCAAAGATGAACGGCGTTCAGCGGTTGCGCGGTCCCTGCGGGCGCGGGTCGTTCCAACGGAACGTTCCGTCGCTCACCTGCGTGTTGAAGCGCTGCCCTGAAAGCCGGATCGTCGTGCGGTTGTTCTGCGAATCGAGCGCGACCCAGCCCTGGAGCATCAGCCCGCCCGGCGCCGCGGCGTTCTTCTGGAACACCATCGTGATCCGCCCGTATTCGGGATGGTCGTTGTCGTGCACCTCGACCGAGATCACGTTCGCATTGCCCGTCGGCACCAGCCTGGCGAATTTCGAGATGTCGCGCTTGGGATTGAGCAGCACCGCGAGCGGCGAATTGCCGATCGGCCAGCGATCGACCTGCTTCACCTGATAATCGATGAAATAGAGGCTGCGCCCGTCCGCGACGATCAGCTGGGGCACGCCCTTCTCGTACTGGAAGCGGATCTTGCCGGGGCGCTTCAAGGTCATCGTGCCGGTGAGGACGCGGTGGTTGCGGTCCTCCTGGCTGAAATTCGCCACCATCGAGGTGACTGCCTGCAGGTGCTGCTGGACCTGCGCGATCTCGCCCTGCGGCGCCGCCGAGACGAGCGCCGGGGCGGCGAGGACGAGGCTGAAGGCTAGGGGCCGTGCAAACACGTTTCACTTCTCCGAAATCAGGGGATGGCCGCTAGCGGCGGCGGCTTGAATGTCCCCTGAACCCGCGCGGCCGCCGATTCGATCCCTTAGAGCGGCCGCCCGTCGGTATCCATCAGCACTTCGCGGCGGCCGACATGGTCGGGACGCGAGACCAGCCCATCCTTCTCCATCCGCTCGATCAGCCGCGCCGCCGAATTATAGCCGACACGCAGCTGGCGCTGGAGCCACGAGGTCGACGCCTTCTGGCTTTCCGCCACCAGCTGCGCGGCGCGGCGATAGAGCTGCTCCTCGGGGCTGTCCTCGCCGTCGGGGGCGCCATCGAGGCTGAATCCGCCGTCCTCGGGCTCCTCGGTGACCGCCGCGATATATTCGGGGGCGCCCTGCGAGCGCCAGAAATCGGCGACCGCCATCACTTCGTCGTCGCTCACGAAAGGCCCGTGGACGCGCGCGATCTGCTTGCCGCCGGGCATGTAGAGCATGTCGCCGCGCCCCAGCAGCTGCTCGGCGCCCTGCTCGCCCAGGATCGTGCGCGAATCGATCTTGGAAGTGACGTGGAACGAGATGCGCGTCGGCAAATTGGCCTTGATCACGCCGGTGATGACGTCGACCGAGGGGCGCTGCGTCGCCATGATCAGGTGGATGCCCGCGGCGCGCGCCTTCTGCGCCAGCCGCTGGATCAGGAACTCGACTTCCTTGCCCGCGGTCATCATCAGATCGGCAAGCTCGTCGACCACCACCACGATCTGCGGCAGCGGCGCGAGATCGAGCGTCTCCTCCTCGTAGATCGGCTTGCCGGTGTCGGCGTCCCAGCCGGTCTGCACCTTGCGCCCGATCTTCTGCCCCTTGGCGCGCGCCTGGCGCACCTTGTCGTTGAAGCTGGCGAGGCTGCGGACGTTGGCCGAGGCCATCATCCGGTAGCGGTCCTCCATCTGCTCGACTGCCCATTTGAGCGCGCGCACGGCCTTGGGCGGCTCGGTGACCACGTCGGCGAGCAGATGCGGGATGCCCTTGTACATCGAGAGTTCGAGCATCTTGGGATCGATCATGATCATCCGGCACTGCTCGGGGGTCAGCCGGTAGAGCAAGGACAGGATCATGCAGTTGAGCCCCACCGACTTGCCCGAGCCCGTGGTGCCGGCGACGAGCAGGTGCGGCATCGGCGCGAGATCGGCGATCACCGGATCGCCCGCGATGTTCTTGCCGAGCACCAAAGGCAGGCTCGCGCCCTGGTCCTCGAAGCTCTGGCTGCCGATCAGCTCGTGGAGGTTGACCGTCTCGCGCTTGGCGTTGGGCAGCTCGATTCCGATCACGCTGCGCCCCGGGATCGTCGCGACGCGCGCCGAGATCGCGCTCATGTTGCGTGCGATGTCGTCGGCGAGCTGGATCACGC
>JAEWCK010000181.1 GCA_023390675.1 Pseudomonadota bacterium | reverse complement strand
GGCGCTTCGCCTCCAGTTGCGCCTCGAACGGCTGAACGCGTTGCGTGAGGCGGGCGCGCGGCTGGTCGCGCGCGACCGGCTCGGCCGCGATATCTTCCTGCGTGGGAGCCCCGAAGGCCTGCGCGTCGTGCGCAAGGGTCGCTACGAGGCCGAGATATACGATCTGATCGCCGCTTATGGGCGGATCAGCGCGCGCACGCGCCCGGTGATGCACGTCGTCGCGCAGCGCGACGTGATGACGCTGGAGGAAGCAATCGACCGCGTCTCGGCGCTGATCGGCACGCGGATCGAATGGAGCACGATCGAGAGCTTCCTGCCCGATGGGGCGAGCGGCACCTATCGCAAGTCGGCGCTCGCCTCGTCCTTCGTCGCGGCGCTCGAGCTGGCGCGGCAGGGCAAGCTCGAGATTCGCCAGAAATCGGCCTTCGCGCCGCTATATCTGCGCGCCCCCGCATGATGCGCGAGGACGATCTGTCGCGCGCGGTCGAGGCCGTGTTGTTCGCTTCGGAGCATCCCCTCTCGGTCGAGGAGATCAAGGCGCACGTCGGAGCGGGGGCGGACGTGCGCGGCGCGCTTGCCGCGCTCGAGGGGATCTATGCCGGGCGCGGGGTCGAGCTGGTCCGCCGCGGCGAGCGCTGGCACTTTCAGACCGCAGCCGATCTCGCGCATCTGCTGCGCCGCGACCGCGAGGAGAGCCGCAAGCTCAGCCGCGCGGGCATCGAGACGCTCGCGATCATCGCCTATCACGAGCCCGTGACGCGCGCCGAGATCGAGGCGATTCGCGGTGTGCAGATCAGCAAGGGCACGATCGACGTGCTGATGGAGGCGGGCTGGGTGCGCCCCGCCGGTCGCCGCGAAGTGCCGGGCCGCCCGCTGCTATATGCCACCACGCCGGGCTTCCTCACCCATTTTGGGCTCGCCAGCCGCCGCGACCTGCCGGGGATCGACGATCTCAAGGCGGCGGGGCTGCTCGATCCCGTCGACCTCGCGCTCGAGGCCGCGGGGCTGGGCGACGAGGCCGAGGAGCTGGCAAGCGAGACGGTCACAGACGACGAATAGGGCGGCCCGCGTGCGCTCGGCCATTGCCGCTGGTGCGCGCCGGGCCTAGATAGGGCCGGAATCAAGGAGATTTGTGATGGGTGGTTTGAGCCTGATGCACTGGATCGTGCTCGGCGTGATCGCGATCCTGCTGCTGGGCGGCGGGCGCTTCTCGAACATGATGGGTGACGTCGCCAAGGGGATCAAGCAATTCAAGAAGGGCATGGCGGAGGACGACGACAAGCCGGCCACGCGAATCGAGGGCAAGGCTGCGCCCGATCCGACCGTTCAGCGCGAAGCCGAGCCCGCGCGCGAGGAGCGTTGATTTCGGCATATCGGCGCCCGCCGAGCGCGGGCGCATTTCTGGCAGCGATCGATGCTTGATTTCAACGCGCCCGAATTCCTCGTCGTCGCCATCGTGGCGCTGCTCGTAATCGGCCCCAGGGACCTGCCCAAGGCGATGCGCTTTGTCGGCAAATGGTTCGGCAAGGCGCGCAGCGTCGCGCGCCAGTTCCGCTCGGGCTTCGATTCGATGGTGCGCGAGGCCGAGCTCGCCGAGATGGAGAAGCAATGGGCCGCCGAGAATGAGCGGATCATGCGCGAGCATCCCGCCGCTGCGCTGCCCGCGACCGAGAACACCGCTACCGAGGACGGCGATCCGGTGATGGTCGAGCAGCCCGTGCTTGCCGAGGCGCCGAAGCCGAAGCGGACGCGCAAGCCGGGCATCAAGGAAGTCGCTGCCGAGGCCGAGGCGGCCGCAGCGCCGAAGCGCACCCGCAAGCCCAGGACGCCGCCCGCCGAGGCGGCCGAATGAGGGATATCGACGACACCCAGGCCCCGCTGCTCGAGCATCTGATCGAGCTCAGGCGGCGGCTGCTCTACTGCGTCGCCGCCTTGCTGCTGACTTTCATCGCCTGCTTCTATTTCTCGAAGCCGATCTACGGCTTCCTCGTCCATCCGCTCGCGGTGGCGGGGCAGGACAAGCTCATCTTCACGCAGATCTTCGGGGCGTTCTTCGTCCAGCTGAAGGTCGCGTTCTTCTCCGCTATGATGCTATCCTTTCCGGTGATCGCGACGCAGCTCTGGCAGTTCGTCGCGCCGGGGCTCTACCGGCAGGAAAAGAAGGCGCTGCTGCCTTTCCTGCTCGCCACGCCGATCCTGTTCCTCGCGGGCGCGGCGCTCGCCTATTGGGTCGCGATCCCCACCGCGCTGCACTTCCTGCTCGGCTATCAGGGCGATCTTGGCAGCGGAGTGACGCAAATCGCCTTGCCCGACGCAGAGAAATATCTCGATTTCGTGATGCAGTTTCTCTTCGCGTTCGGGATCACCTTCCTGCTGCCCGTGCTGCTGATGCTGCTCGAGCGCGCGGGGATCGTGAGCTACGAACAGCTGAAGAGCGCCTGGCGTTATGCGGTGGTGGCGGCATTCGCCATCGCCGCGGTGCTGACTCCGCCCGATATCGGTTCGCAGTTCCTGCTCGCGGTGCCGCTGATCGCGCTTTATTTCCTGTCGCTCGTGGGCATCTGGTTCACACGCCGCCGCCGCGACCGGCAAGCGGACAGCGAAATCGAAGCGGTCTAGCCCAAACGAAAAGCCCCTCCCGCGCGGGAGGGGCCTTCCGTGACTGATGCCGGCTTGGCTTACTTGGCGTCGTCGGCGGCGTTCGCGACCGTGTCGCCCGCCGAGGCGACGTCGCGCCCTGCACCTTCGATCGTGTTGCAGGCCGAAATCAGGATCGCGCTGGCGAGCGCCGCGCAGGTCAGGATCTTACGCATGATAACTCTCCATACTGGCCGAACAGGGGCAGGGGAGAAATGCGCGGCTGCGCGCAAACGTTCCGGCGCTGCCACGGTCGCCATGACGGGCTAGAGGAAATTCGCTTGTTCTGGAAAGTTTTAGGCCCGGAAGCGTCCCCGGGGGGGGGGGGGGTTGACGGTTCCGGGCCCATGTGTTGGATAGCGAGAGCGGGGGGGCAAAAGGTCACTA
>JAEWCK010000179.1 GCA_023390675.1 Pseudomonadota bacterium | reverse complement strand
GATCAAGGCCGACGGGCTCGCCGCGGGCAAGGGCGTGACGGTGGCGATGTCGGCCGACGAGGCCGCGGCCGCGATCCAGGCGATCTTCGCCGAGCCGGGCGCGAGCGTGGTGATCGAGGAGTTTCTCGAAGGCGAGGAAGCCAGCCTGTTCGTGCTCACCGACGGCGAGACCATCCTCCCCTTCGGATCGGCGCAGGACCACAAGCGCGTCGGCGACGGCGACACCGGCCCCAACACCGGCGGGATGGGCGCGTACAGCCCGGCGCGCGTGCTGACGCCGGCGCTGGAAGCTCAGGCGATCGCCGAGATCGTTCGTCCCACGGTCGAGGCGCTGGCGCGGATGGGCTCGCCTTATTCGGGCGTGCTCTATGCCGGGCTGATGCTCACCGCCGACGGCCCCAGGCTCATCGAATATAATGCCCGCTTCGGCGATCCCGAATGCCAGGTGCTGATGCTCCGCTTCCAGGGCGACTTGCTCGACCTGATGATCGCGATCGACAAAAGCGAGCTCGCGGACCGCCCCGCGCCGGCCTTCTCGAGCGACACCGCGCTCACCGTGGTGATGGCGGCGAAGGGCTATCCCGCCGCGCCCGAGACCGGCGGCGCGATCGAGGGCATTGCCCAGGCTGAGGCGACGGGCGCCAAGGTCTTCCATGCCGGCACGCGGATGGAGGGAGCAAAGCTCGTCGCGAGCGGCGGCCGCGTCCTCAATGTCACCGCCACCGGCAAGACTGTCCGCGCCGCGCAGGCCGCCGCCTACAAGGCCGTCGACGCGATCGACTTCCCCACGGGCTTCTGCCGTCGCGACATCGGCTGGCGCGAAGTGGCGCGGGAGGACTGATCCGCGTGCTTGACTCTGGTATGATATAAAATATCATCCCGTTCATCCGCAAGTCATCGCGCTGGCGCAACAACTTGCCGGACAGGGGCGCCTACGCCCGCACGAAGGGGAGAATCGTCATGTCGCGTTCCGCCTTGCTGATCGGTTGTTCCGCCCTCCTGCTCACGTCCGCCGCGCCGCCCCCGCCGGCTCCGGTTCACGCCGCCGGGTTGGCGCAGGACCGGCGCTCGCCGGTGCGCTGCGTGCGCGAGGAAGCCCGGGAAATGCGCAACCGGCCGATGCCGCTCTATGCGCCGGCTCCTCCGCCGCCACCGGTCATGCCGACGCCGATGCCCGAGCCGATGATCGCCCCCACTGCGCCCCCGCCGCCCGCCCAGGTCGTCGTCACCGGCAGCGCGCAGCGATCGACCGGCATCAACACGGTGCAGGACGCGATCCAGACGCTTCCGGCCTATGGCGCGCCCGGGAACACCGAGAAGTACGACGGCAAGCCCGTCGCCTCGATCCTGTCGGTCGCGCAGAGCCCCGTCTCGACCTTCTCGGTCGATGTCGACACCGGCGCCTATGCCAATGTCCGCCGCTTCCTCAACGAAGGGCAGGCAGTGCCGCCCGACGCCGTCCGCACCGAGGAGATGATCAACTATTTCCGCTACGATTATCCGCGCCCGCAATCGAAGGAAGTGCCGTTCAGCGTGACCACCGACGTCGCGCAGACGCCGTGGAACCCCGACACCCGGCTGCTCCGCATCGGGCTGCGCGGCTATGACGTCGACGCAGGCGGCCGCCCGCCCGCCAACCTCGTCTTCCTCGTCGACGTCTCGGGATCGATGGAGGACGAGGACAAGCTGCCTCTGGTCAAGCAGGCGCTGACCCTGCTCGCCGAGCGGCTGACGCCCAGGGACCGCGTCTCGATCGTCGTCTATGCCGGCGCCGCAGGCGTGGTGCTCGAGCCGACCTACAACAAGCGCTACGTCCGCCAGGCGCTCGACTGCCTCCAGGCCGGCGGGTCGACCGCGGGCGGCGAAGGCATCGAGCTCGCCTACAAGATGGCGCGGGCGAGCTTCCTCAAGGGCGGAATCAACCGCATCTTCCTCGCCACGGACGGCGACTTCAATGTCGGGATCAGCGATGCCAGGACGCTCGAGGAGCTGATCAAGAAGAACCGCGACGACGGCATCACGCTGACCACGCTCGGCTTCGGCGAAGGCAATTACAATGACGAGATGATGGAGCGCGTCGCGGACGTCGGCAACGGCAACTATGCCTATATCGACGGCCCGGCCGAGGCGCGGAAGGTGCTCGACGACGAGCTTTCCGCGACGCTCTTCACCATCGCGAAGGACGTCAAGGTCCAGGTCGAGTTCAATCCCGCGCAGGTCAAGCAGTACCGGCTGATCGGCTACGAGAACCGCGCGCTCGCGGAAGAAGACTTCGCCAACGATCATGTCGACGCCGGCGATATCGGCGCGGGGCACCAGGTGACGGCGCTCTACGAAGTCGTCCCCGCGAGCGGAAAGGGCTGGACTCCCGACCGCCGCTACGAAGGCAACCAGCCCCCCGTCGCCGCGGGGTCGGGCAGCGAGATGGCCTTCGTCAAATTGCGCTACAAGCTGCCCGGCAACGAAACCTCGAAGCTGATCGAGCGCCCCGTCCCCGCGAGCCTGATGGCGAACGCGCCGCTCCCGCGCGGCGACATGGCGTTCGTCACCTCGGTCGCGGCGTTCGGCCAGCATCTGCGCGGCGACAAATATCTCAACGGCTACAGCTACGGCCAGATCGCCAATCTGGTGGGCCGCTCGAACGACTATTGGCGCGCCGAATTCGCCCGGCTGGTGCGCATGGCCGATGCGGGACACCCGAAGGCCACAGGCTCCAGCGATTAGGGTGTCGCGCCGCGCCTCCCGGCGCTATGCAGGAAGCGGATTCGCCAACTGCACGGCGTCGGGAGGGCGCGCATGAATCAACAGGTCACGGCTCCGGCACCGGTGTTCAACGGCGCCCCCGAATGGCTAACCTTGCCCTTCGTCCTGATCGCCGCGGGCGTGCTGGTCGCGCTGGTGATCCTGTTCTGGGGCGCACGCCTCGCTTCGCGCCGGCGCAACGCGCGCGAGGAGCTCGAGGATCGCGGCGAGGTCCATTACGAGGACGAGCTGCCCCCCGCGCGCCCGATCACCCCGCCCCCGCCGGTGGCCCCCGCTC
>JAEWCK010000175.1 GCA_023390675.1 Pseudomonadota bacterium | reverse complement strand
GGCTCGAGGAGATCGGGGGCGACCCGCTCGGGCGGCTGGCCGAGCAGGGCGGCGATGCGATAGGCGGCGCCGGTCGCGCGCGTGCGAATCTCGCCGAGCGCCGCCTGGCTCGCCCTGGCGGCACCGTCGGCGCGTTCGGCCTCGAGCCGCGACGCTTCGCCGGCGTCGAAGCGGAGGCGGGTGAGGCGAGCGATCTCGGCGTCGGCAGAGGCGGATTGTTCGGCCACGGCGAGGTCGGCCTGCGCGCCGCGCAAGTCGACATAATTGCGCGCGATCTCGGCGATCAGCGTGAGCATCACGTCGCGCCGGCCAAACTGGGCCGCTTCGACGCGCGCGCTCGCCGCCTGCATCTGACGGGTGCGGCGGCCCCAGAAATCGAGCTCCCAGCTCGCGTCGAAGCCGAGATCGAACAGACGGAACTCGCGGTCGAAGCCGGGGAAATTGGCGATCGGCAGCTGGCCGTTCTCGCTCAGCACATTCTCGGTCGCCGAGCCCTTGGCCTCGACCTGCGGCAGGCGGCCGCCCGCGACGGCGTCGCGATTGGCACGCGCCTCGGCGAGCCGCGCCTCCGCCTCGCGCAGGTCGGGGGTGCCGGCGAGCGCCTGGTCGATCAGCGCAGTGAGCCGCGCGTCGCCGAATGCCTTCCACCATTCGAGATCGACCGGGCCGGGCGCGCCGGGCTCGAGCCATTCGGGTGCTGCGCTGGTTTCGGGCGCGCGATAGTTCGGGCCGACGGTGCAGCCGGCGAGCAGGACGAGCGCGAGGAAGGGGAGGGGACGGGGCAAGAAACTCACTCCATGCGGGCGCGGAACAGCCAAGCCGATGCGCCCAAAGTCACGCAGGCGATCAGCATCAGCGGCCAGAGCTGGTGAAGGACGGCGCCAGCGGGCATGGCCTTGAGGAACAGCCCCTGGACGATGATCAGGAAATAGCGCGCCGGATCGGCATAGGTCACGACCTGGAGCCAGCCGGGCATGTTGTCGATCGGGCTGGCATAGCCCGAGAGCAGCATCAGCGGCGTGGTCGCGAGGAACGAGCCGAGGAACGCCTGCTGCTGGGTCTGCGACGAAGCCGAGACGAGCATGCCGACGCCGATCAGCGCGAGCATGTACGCGGTCAGCGAGACGAAGAAGAGCAGCAGCGATCCGGTGAACGGCACGCCGAACATCAAGGGCGCGATGATCAGATAAAGGCTGCCGTTGAAGATGCCGATGATCAGCGGCGGCACCATCTTGCCGATCAGGATTTCGTGGACGCGCAAGGGCGAGACCATGAGCTGGTCGAAAGTGCCCAGCTCGCGCTCGCGCGCGACGCTCTGCGAAGTGACTGCGAGCCCCGCGACCATCGTGATCACCGCGACGAGCGAGGGCAAGGTGAACCAGATGTAATCGAGCGAGGGATTGTACCAGTTGGTGATCGTGCTGCCCTGCGCGCTGGCCCGGGGCATCAGGTCTGCGCCCACGCCTGCGGCGATCTGGGAGAGATAGCCGGAGACGATCTGCGCAGCGTTAGAGCGGCGGCCATCGAGCACGACGCCGATCGTCGCGGAGCGATGCGCGTCAATTGCGCGGTCGAAATCGGCGTCGATCACCACGGCGGCGATCACCTTCTGCCCGTCGATCGCGTCTTCGAGATCGGCGGGCGAGCGCAGCGGGACGATGTTGCGGAAATTGGGGCTGCCGGCGACGCGCGACACGAACTCGGTCGAATGGACACCGCTCGACAGGTCGAGCAGGCCGATATCGACGTTGCGGACGTCGAGCGTGGTCGCATAGCTGAAGATGAAGAGCTGGAGGAGCGGCGGCACGACCAGCACGATGCGCGACTTGGGATCGCGCAGCACTGCCCACATCTCCTTGACGATCACGGCCCACAAGCGGCGCATCAGTCGAGGCTCCTGCGCGTGACCCGGAACGACATCAGGAAGAACACGATGCCGAAGCCGATCAGGATGCCGATATTGGGCAGGATCACGCCCCACAGGTCGCCGGCGAGGAAGACTGTCTGGAGCGACGGGATCAGGTAGCGCGCTGGGACGATGTAGGTCAGCGCCTGGATCGGCCAGGGCATCGAGGCGATCTCGTAGATGAAGCCCGAGAGCAGGAAGGTTGGCAGGAACGCGGTGAGCAGGGCGATCTGGCTCGCGACGAACTGGCTCTTCGTGGCCGCGGAGATGAACAGTCCGAGCCCCAATGCGGGCATCAGGAAGGCCGAGGCGATCGCGAAAAGCGCGAACACCGATCCGCGGAAGGGCACGCCGAAGAAGAACACCGCGATCAGCGTGCAGAGCGTCATCGAGGCGAGCGCGAGGAGGTAATAGGGCACGACCTTGCTCGCGATGAATTCGGCCATGCTGATCGGCGTGGCCATCATCGCCTCCATCGTGCCGCGCTCCCATTCGCGCGCGACGACGAGAGCCGTGAGCAGCGTGCCGATCATCGTCATCACGATCGCGATCGAGCCGGGGACGAGGAAATAGCGGCTCTTGAGCCCGGGATTGTACCAGACCCGCGTGGACAGAGTGAGCGGAGGCTCGCCGCGCATGTCCTCGCCAGCCCAGGTCGCGCGGACGCCCTCGGCATAAGCGGCGACGAAGCTCGCGGTGTTGGGCTGCGACCCATCGGTGATGATCTGGATCGGCGGGGCGTGGCCGGTCTGCATGCCCTTGCCGAAATCCTGCGGGATGACGATGATCGCGCGCGCCTCGCCATCGACCATTTTCTCGCGCACGGGCGCGATCGTGCGCGCCATGGTGACGTCGAAATAGGGCGAGTTCAGATAGGCCTGGGCGAGGCCGAGCGCCTCGGCGCTGCTGTCCTGCACCACCAACGCGACGCGCGTGCGCGAGGTGTCGAGCGACACCGCATAGCCAAACATGAAGAGGAGGATCATCGGCAGCACGAACGCGATCAGGAAGGTCGAGGGATCGCGCACGATCTGGGCGAATTCCTTCACCACGAGCGCCGAGAGGCGGCGGACGTCGAAGCGGAGCCGGGGAAGCTTCATGTTGCGCGCCTTCCGGTGCTCCTGCGAAAGCAGGAGCCCAGGGCC
>JAEWCK010000170.1 GCA_023390675.1 Pseudomonadota bacterium | reverse complement strand
GAGCGGGGGGAGGCGGCTGGCGCGGCTGATCGCGCACCGGCTGCTCGCGGCCGGGCGGCGCGCGCGTCGGCACGGGCTGCGGATTGGCGGGCGGCGCCCTGCCGGTCATCCGGTCGATCCAGTCCTGGTCGAGCTGATCGCCCTGCGGCTGCTGGTCTTCGGTGCCGTCGCTCCAGGGTTGCTGGTCCTCGGGCAGCGGGTTCCCGTCCTCGTCGACGAACAGCCCGTTGTCGGGCGCGGCATAGGCGTTGCCCTCCTCGTCGAGCTGGTATTCGGGCAGCGTGACCTGCGTCTCGAACTGTTCGACCGGGCGCCCCGCCACTGCCTTGCTCATGAACGCCGAGAAGGCGCGCGCCGGCGCGGTGCCGCCCTGCAGCCCGGGCACCACCCTCGCGTCGTCGCGTCCCATCCAGACGCCGGTGGTGAGCCCCGAGGAGAAACCGACGAACCAGCCGTCCTTGTTCGAAGTGGTCGTGCCGGTTTTGCCCGCCACCGGCCGCCCGATCTGCGCGGCGCGGCCGGTGCCGGTGGCGACTGCGGTCTGGAGCAGGTCGGTCATCTGCGCCGCGACATAGGGCGCGACGAGGACATGGCTGGTGTCGACTTCGTGCTGATAGATCACCGCGCCGTTCGCCGTCACGCGCGTGATGCCATAGGGCGTGACGTTGACGCCCTTGGCCCCCACCGAGGCGAAGGCGCGGGTCATGTCGATCAGCCGCACGTCGGAGGTGCCGAGTACCATCGCCGGATGCGTATCGATCGGCGTCGTGATCCCGAAGCGTCGCGCCATGTCCGCGATCGTTCCGAATCCGACTTCCTGTCCCAGCTTCGCCGCGATCGTGTTGACCGAATAGGCGAATGCCGTGCGCAGGTTCATCTCGCCGCGGAACGCGCCCGAGCTGTTGCGCGGGCTCCAGCCGCGAATCGTCACCGGCTCGTCGACCACCATGTCGTCGGGGCGGTGCCCGGCCTCGAGCGCGGTCAGATAGACGAACAGCTTCCACGCCGATCCGGGCTGGCGCGTCGCCTGCGTCGCACGGTTGTAGATCGAGGCGACATAGTCCTTGCCGCCGACCATCGCGCGCACCGCGCCGTCGCGATCGAGGCTGACCAGCGCGCCCTGCGCCGCAGCCGGGGCGTTCCGGCGGATCGCGTCGTCGGCGGCGCGCTGCATGCGAAGGTCGAGCGTGGTCCACACCTCGAGCGGCGCTTCGGTCTCGTCGATCAGCACTTCGAGCTGTGGCAGCGCCCAGTCGGTGAAGTAGCGCACGCTGTTCTGCCTGGGCTCGGGCGCGAGCGCGACGGACCTGGGGTCGGTTGCCCTGGCCTGCGCCTCGCTGATCTTGCCGGTCTCGGCCATCAGGTCGAGCACCACGCTCGCGCGCTGGACGGCAGCCTCGGCGTCGGCAGTCGGCGAATAATGCGACGGCGCCTTGACCAGCCCCGCGATCACTGCGGCCTCGGCGAGCGTCAGGTTGGTCGCGGGATGCCCGAAGAACTTGCGGCTCGCCGCGTCGATGCCATAGGCGCCGCCGCCGAAATAGACCTTGTTGAGATAGAGCTCGAGGATCTGGTGCTTGGAGAATTTGCGCTCCATCGCCAGCGCGAGAATGCCCTCGCGGATCTTGCGGCCGAGATCGTATTTGTTCGACAGGAAGATCGTGCGCGCCACTTGCTGCGTGATCGTCGATCCGCCCTGCAGCCGCCGGCCCTCGTCGTGCAGCTCCTTTGCACGCCAGAACATGCGCGCCACGCCCACCGGATCGACGCCCCAATGCGATTCGAAGCGGCGATCCTCCACGGCGATGATCGCGTCCTTCATCACCTGCGGGATCTTGTCGTAGCTGATCCACTCGCCATAGCTCGGCCCCAGCGAGACGAGCACGGTGCCGTCGGCTGCGTGGACGCGGATCATCTGCCCGTTGGGCGAGGATTTGAGCTCGTCGAAGCTCGGCAGCGAGGCGCGGGTCGAGAAGACCGCGATCAGCAGCGCGATGAACGCGATCAGCGCGAACGCGGCCGTGCCGATGGCGGTCCAGAAGCCGATGCGCTTCCATGTCGAAAGGTCGCGCCACCAGGGCGTGCGGATGACTGCGGGCAGGTTGGATGCCATCGGGAGGGTCGATTAAGCCTTAATCTGCCGGCTGCCAAGAATCGCGCATCGGCACCCTCGCTAGCCCGGCTTCAGTTTCAGTCGCGTGAACGAAAGTCGAGGCTCACCGAATTGATGCAATAGCGCAGACCTCCGGGCGGCGGCCCGTCGGGGAAGACGTGGCCCTGGTGCCCGTCGCATCGCGCGCAGCGCACCTCGACGCGGCGCATGCCGTGGCTGGTATCGGCATGCTCGCTGACATGTCCCGGGTCGATCGGCTGGGTGAAGCTCGGCCAGCCCGATCCCGAATCATATTTGTCGGCGCTGTCGAACAAGTCGAGCTTGCACGCGGCGCAGGTGTAGATGCCGTCGGCCTTGTTGTCGGTGTAGCGCCCGGCAAAGGCGCGCTCGGTGCCGGCCTCGCGCAGCACATGATATTGTTCGGGGGTGAGCCGCTTGCGCCACTCGGACTCGGGCAGGTTGAGATGCTCCATGCCCAAGCATGTGTCCGCGCCGGTGCCGCGCGTCAATCCGCCTTCGCCCCGATCTGGCCCAGCCGCCGCTTGAGCGCGCCGGCCGGGGGCGCCCAGAGGAAGCCGAAGCTCACTGCGCCATGCTTCGATTCGACCGCATGGTGCAACCGGTGCGCCTGGACGATCCGCTTCATGTAGCGGGAGCGCGGCACGTAACGATGCGCCAGCCGCCGGTGGACGATCACGTCGTGGAAGCCGAAATAGATCGCGCCGTACGCGGCGATCCCCGCGCCGATCCACGCGAAGCCCGGCCACCACCCCGCCTGCACGCCGCCATAGAGCAAAACGATCGAGGGGATCGCGAAGATCACGGCGTAAAGGTCGTTGGCCTCGAACAGGCCGGCGCGCGGGGCGTGGTGGCTGGCGTGGAGGAACCAGCCGGGTCCGTGCATCACCCAGCGATGCGCGGCCCAGGCGACGCCTTCCATTGCGGCGACGGTGAGAAGCAGGAGCAGCATGCCAACGAGCGGATTCATGCACTCTCTATAAGCATCGTGCTGCACCTGCGCACGGGGGTGGATTCGCGGGATGGGCTGTGCTTAAGGCACAGGCGACATTCCCTACCTTCGAAACGGGGTCCGCCTTTCCCATGAACATCCACGAATATCAGGCCAAGGAACTGCTGGCGAAATATGGCGCGCCGATCGCTGCCGGCCGCGCCGCCTTCACGGTCGACGAAGCGGTTGAGGCCGCGAAGCAGCTCCCCGGGCCGCTCTATGTCGTCAAGGCGCAGATCCATGCCGGCGGTCGCGGCAAGGGCAAGTTCAAGGAGCTGGGCCCCGACGCCAAGGGCGGCGTCCGCCTCGCCCGCTCGCTCGACGAGGTCCGCGCGGCGGCGGCCGACATGCTCGGCAACACTCTCGTGACGATCCAGACCGGCGAGCACGGCAAGCAGGTCAACCGCCTCTACGTCACCGACGGCGCCGACATCGCGAAGGAATTCTACCTCGCATTGCTCGTCGATCGCGCCACCGGCCGCATCGCCTTCGTCGTATCGACCGAAGGCGGGATGGACATCGAGGAAGTCGCGCATTCGACGCCTGAGAAGATCCACACCTTCGACGTCGATCCCGCGACCGGCTTCATGCCGCATCACGGCCGCGCCGTCGCCAACGCGCTGGGCCTGAAGGGCGATCAGGCGAAGCAGGCGGCCGGGGTCGCGGCGTCGCTCTACACCGCGTTCGACGCTACCGACGCCTCGCAGATCGAAGTCAATCCGCTCGCGCTGACCGAGCAGGGCAATCTGCTCGTCCTCGATGCCAAGGTCGGCTTCGATTCGAACGCGATGTTTCGCCACAAGGACATTGCGGCGCTCCGCGACGAGACCGAAGAGGATCCGATGGAGCTCGAGGCGTCCAAATACGACCTCGCCTATATCAAGCTCGACGGCGATATCGGCTGCATGGTCAACGGCGCCGGGCTCGCCATGGCGACGATGGACATCATCAAATTGAACGGCATGTTCCCCGCCAACTTCCTCGACGTCGGCGGCGGCGCGAGCAAGGAGAAGGTCACCGCGGCGTTCAAGATCATCCTCAGCGATCCCGCGGTGAAGGGCATCCTCGTCAACATCTTCGGCGGGATCATGCGCTGCGACATCATCGCAGAGGGCATCGTCGCCGCAGCCAAGGAAGTGAACCTGAGCGTGCCGCTGGTCGTCCGCCTCGAAGGCACCAACGTCCAGCAGGGCAAGGACATCCTCGCCAGTTCGGGGCTGGCGATCGTGCCGGCCAACGATCTCGGCGACGCGGCGAAGAAGATCGTGGCCGAAGTGAAGAAGGCTGCGTGAACAAGCAATCGTCGCCCCGGCGAAAGCCGGGGTCTCGTGCGGCGGGCAGGACCGCCTGAGATCCCGGCTTTCGCCGGGATGACGAAGGAGGAGAGACGCATGAAGGTCTTGGTGCCGGTCAAGCGCGTGCTTGATTACAACGTGAAGCCCCGCGTGAAGGCGGACGGGACGGGGGTCGACCTCGCCAACGTCAAGATGAGCATGAACCCCTTCGACGAGATCGCGATCGAGGAAGCGGTGCGCCTGAAGGAAAAGGGCGTGGCGACCGAAGTCGTCGTGGTCACGATCGGCGTCGCCAAGGCCGAATCGGACGTGCTGCTCACGGCGCGCGCAATGGGCGCCGACCGCGCGATCCTGATCCAGACCGACGATGAAGTGGAGCCGCTGGGCGTCGCCAAATTGCTCAAGGCGGTGTGCGACGAGGAGCAGCCGGGTCTGGTCATCCTCGGCAAGCAGGCGATCGACGACGATTCGAACCAGACCGGCCAGATGCTGGCTGCCTTGCTCGGCTGGCCGCAGGGCACCTTCGCCTCGAAAGTCGAAGTGTCGGGCGATCGCGTCAAGGTCACGCGCGAAGTCGATGGCGGGCTCGAGACCGTCGATCTCAAGACCCCTGCGATCGTCACCACCGACCTGCGCCTCAACGAGCCGCGCTACGCGACCTTGCCCAACATCATGAAGGCCAAGTCCAAGCCGCTCGCGAAGAAGACCGTCGCCGATTACGGCGTCGACGTGTCGCCGCGCCTGAAGACCTTGAAGGTAGTCGAGCCCGCGAAGCGCAGCGCGGGCGTCAAGGTCGGCTCGGTCGACGAGCTGGTCGAGAAACTCAAGGGCCTGGGAGTCGCGAAATGAAGACTTTGGTCTGGGTCGAGCACGACAATCAGTCGCTCAAGGACGCCACGCTCGCCGCAGTCACCGCCGCGTCGAAGCTCGGCGAAGTGCATCTGCTGGTGGCGGGCAAGAGCTGCGCGGCCGTCGCCGATGCCGCCGCGAAGATCGAAGGCGTGGGCAAGGTGCATCTCGCCGACGATGCCGCGTACGAGCATGGCCTTGCCGAGAATGTCGCGCCGCTGATCGTCGCGCTGATGGACAGCCACGACGCGGTCCTCTTCCCCGCGACCACCACGGGCAAGAACATCGCGCCGCGCGTCGCCGCCGCGCTCGACGTGATGCAGATTTCTGACATCCTCTCGGTCGAGGGGCCGGACACCTTCACCCGCCCGATCTATGCCGGCAATGCGATCGCCACCGTCCAGACCTCGGACAAGAAGCTGGTGATCACCGTGCGCGGCACTGCCTTCGCCAAGGCGGCGACCTCGGGCGGCTCGGGATCGGTCGAGGCCGTCTCGGGCGCGGGCGACGCAGGACTTTCCAGCTTCGCGGGCGCCGAGATCGCCAAGTCCGAGCGTCCCGAGCTGACCAGCGCCAAGGTGATCGTCTCGGGCGGCCGCGCGCTCCAGAATTCGGAGAATTTCCACACGCTGATCGAGCCGCTCGCCGACAAGCTCGGCGCTGCGGTCGGCGCGAGCCGCGCCGCGGTCGATGCGGGCTATGTGCCCAACGACTATCAGGTCGGCCAGACCGGCAAGATCGTGGCGCCCGAAGTCTATATCGCGATCGGCATCTCGGGCGCGATCCAGCACCTCG
>JAEWCK010000114.1 GCA_023390675.1 Pseudomonadota bacterium | reverse complement strand
CCTTCGACACTGGGCCCCGGCCTTCGCCGGGGAGTGGCTTCCTGCGACGCGCGCCGCCCACACAAGAAAACGGCGGCCCCCGAAGGGGCCGCCGCCAAGGCATGCGAGGTAATCGATTTTAGAAGCGGAACGTCGCGCCGGCGCGGAACTGGCGCCCGATCAGGCCGGGATAGTGCCACGTCGTCAGGAAGTTCGGCGCGCTCGCATAGGCCGCCGGGGCGACCGGCGCGCGGGCGTCGAGCAGGTTCTTCACGATCAGGTAGAAGCTGAAATCCTCGCCCACGCGGAACGTCGCGTTGAGGTCGGTCGTGATGAACGAATTGATGTAGCAGAACTTCTGATCATAGGGCGACGAGCGCGAGTAGAGATTGCCGTTGTCGCAATCGGTCGGCAGGCCCTGATCCGCGCTCACCGACTTGATCTTGCCCACGTAGTAGGTGGTCGAGGTCAGCGAGAAGTCGCCCAGGTCGAGCGTGTTCTGCCAGTTGCCGCGCCAGTCGGGCGTGCCGTTGCCCGACGACAGATCGTACGGCCCGAGCGTGCCGGCGTACTTCTGCACCGCGGTCGAGGTGTGCAGGTCGTAGTTGAAGATGTGCGTCACTTCGAGGCGGCTGGTGAACTTCGCGCCGCCCCCGACATTGAAGTTGACCTGCGCCGCCACGTCGATGCCCGAGGTGACCGCGTAATTGGCGTTCACATAGGGCACGTTGATGATCAGCACGCGCGGCAGCGCACCCGGGAAGGACGGATCGACCGCGTCGACCGTGTTGACCGAATAGCCCGGGCCGACCGCCGCGACCGCAGCCTGCGCCGCGGCGAGGTTGGCCGCCGAGAAATAGGCGGTCTGCGCCTTGCCGATGTCCGGACCCGCGATGATCAGATTGGACTTCTTGACGTTGTAATAGTCGGCGGTGAGGCTGAACCAGCGGACCGGCTGGAAGATCGCGCCCGCGGTGAAGCTGCGCGAGGTTTCCGGCTCGAGGTTCGGATTGCCCGCCACGCCGCGGCCCAGCGAATAGGCCAGGTTGTACGGATTGCCGTTCGCCGAGCAGGTCGTGGTGTTGCCCGTGCCGCCATGCGCGAGGATGAAATTGCACGGCGGCGTGGTGGTCACGAAGCCGGCATATTGGCTGCGCGGGCCCGATTCGGCGAAGGTCGGGGCGCGGAAGCCCTCCGAATAGGTGCCGCGGATCGCGAATTCGCGGATCGGCGTGAACTTGACGCCCACCTTGGGCGAGAAGTGGCTGAACCCTTCGGAATAGCTGTCGTACCGGCCCGAAAGATTGACGTCGATCTCCTTGATGATCGGCGCGTCGAGCTCGAAATAGGCCGCCTTCACGGTGTGCTCGCCGAACGCCGAGGCGGTCGTCAGGCCGTAGGTGTCGAGCGCGGCGTTCTGGTTGCGGTTGGTCAGCTCCTCGTGGCGGATCTGGCCGCCCACGGCGAGCTGGAGGTCGCCGCCGGGCAGCTCGGTGAGCGGGCCCGAGATCGAGGCGTCGACGCTGTACATCTGCGAGAAGGACGGCGTCGTCCGGTCGGGCGCGATCGTGTCGCGCACCGCCTGGCTGTTCGCCGACGGATTCACGAAATTGTACGAGCCGGTGTTGATCGCCTGGAGCAGCGGCTGGATCTTGAGGAGGCCGTGCTGGGTGATGTGCAGGTCGTCACGGGCATAGACGCCCTCGACGCGCCAGTTCCAGTCGCCGAACCCGCCGTTCAGGCCTGCGGTGAAGCGCGTGACTTCGTTCTCGCGGTCGCTGCCCGCCTTGATGTCGCCGAACAGGTAATAGATGCGCGCCGCGCCCTGGCTCGGATTGGCCGCGAACGCCGCCGCATAGGGGTTGTTCGGGTTTAGCGTGCGGCCCGGAGTCGCGGGGTTCGCGCAGTTCACGCCCGACGGACAGATCCACACCGGCAGCACGATGCCCGGATTGCTCGAGGCGACGCCGGGCGCCGCGCCGAAGGGCTGGGTGTTGCGGATTGCCGAGGGGAAGGCGCTGGTGATGCTGACGAAGTCGCGGCTGTAGCTGCCGGTGACATAGGCCTCGATATCGTCCGACAGGCGCAGCGAGGCGCGCGCGTTGACCGAATAGCGCTCCTGGAGCGGCTGGATCTGGCGATAGAGATCGGTCAGATCGTATTTGCAGCCCGTGCCCTGCGCGGCGCCCGAAGTCACCGTATAGTTGCCATAGGGGCAGGACGAAGCCGCCGCGAGCAGCGTGTACGAGCTGGTGAGCGGCGTGCCGGTCATGCCCGAGAGCGGATTGTTGAGGTCGCTCTGGCTGACGCGCGTGACGACCGCGAAGGGCGTCGCGGTGGTCAGCGAGCTGTCGGCCGAATTGTTGTCGATACCGCCGATCGGCGTCAGGTCCTGCGTGTTGTACGGGAAGCCGCGGTCGTGATTGCTGACGCGGCCGTCGCGCTGATATTCGCCGTTGACGTAGACGTTCCAGCCGGCCTGCTCGTAATCGCCGATGCCGGCGGTGAGCGAGGCGCGGATGTGGCT
>JAEWCK010000014.1 GCA_023390675.1 Pseudomonadota bacterium | reverse complement strand
ACCCAGAGCACGGGGAAATACCCCTCGCTCCTTCCCCGGCCGATCGAATCGCAGAGCCTCGCCGAGCCGCAGCGCCCCGCGCCGGTGGCGACGCCCGACGCTGCGCTCGATGCCAAGATCGCCGGGATCCGCGGCACGCTCGCCAAGGCCGTGGCCGATTTCACGCGCGGCGCGCAGGACGCCGAGGCGAAGATCGCCGTGGCGCGCGGGCTGGCGCCAGGAACGACACCGTGGCTCGACGCGCAAGTGGCGATGGCCGATCTCGAAGTGCTCCGCCGCCCGGCGACGACGATGCTCGGCGACCTCGAGGAGCTGGCGGTCGCGCGCGCCGAAGCGGGGCAACCCCCCTACCCCGCGCTCGATGGGGCGATCGCCGAGGCGGAGAAGACCATCGCGGACCAGCAGGCGCGCAAGGACGCGCTGGAGAAGGCGCTGGGCGGCACGAGCTAGTCGTCCTTCAGCTCGGGGTGGAAGGCGCGCATCACCGCCAGCACCGAGGCGTAATCGTCGGTCCAGGGCGTGAAGCCCGGCTTCGCCGCGAGCGGCTCCCAGCCCCCGCCGCGCGCCGCCAGCCTTTGCAGCATCGCCGGATCGCGGCTGAGCGCGATCCACTGCGAGCCGGTATCGGCGTCGTTGTCCTCCTGCCGGACCGCGGTCCCGCCGCCGGGCGCCGGGCGCGCGACGAAATCGGGCTCGGGCTCGTAGGTCAACCGCGAGGCCTGCCAGCCGCCCGCCTGCGCCGCGGCGGCCACTACCGGCGACAACGCCATGAAGCGGTTCGAGATGTGGACGAGGAGCAGCCCGTTCTGCGCGAGCGCACGGGCATAGGTGGCGAAGGCCTCGCGCGTCAGCAGGTGCATCGGCACTGCGTCCGACGAGAAGGCGTCGAGCGCGAGCAGATCGAGGCTCGCCGGCGCGACCTGGCCGAGCCGCAACCGCGCGTCGCCGACGACGATGCGCGCGAAGGGCGCGCATTCGCTGAGGAAGGTGAACTTGCCCGAATCGCGGGCGATCGAGACGATCGCGGGATCGATCTCGAAGAAGCGCCAGTCCTGCCCCGGTCGCGCATAGCAAGCTAGCGTGCCGGTCCCGAGCCCGACCACGCCGACGCGCGCATGCGGGCCGTAGAGCTCGGGGAGCGCCTGCATCGCCTGCCCCACCCCCGATCCGGGGACGTAATAGGTCGTCGGCTCGCGCGAATGCGGGGGCTTGAGCTGGATACCGTGGAGCGTGGTGCCGTGGGCAAGGCGACGGTCCGCGGGATAGTCGGTGACGGTATAGACGCCGAAATAGCTGCGTGTGCGCGCGTCGCTCAGCGAGAGCTGGATCGAGCGATAGCCGCCGAACAGGAAGAGCGCGCCGGCCAGCGCGGCGACGAACACCGGGCGGTTGCCCGTCGCGGCGACGCCGATGATCGCGATCGCGACGAAGGCGATCTGGTCGTGGAACTCGCCGAGCATGCCGGCCGGATTGGCGACGCCGAACCAGGTGAGCGCGGCGACGAGGACGATCGCGCCGAGCGTCCGCAGCCGCTTCGTCCGCTTGCGCGCGCCCCAGATGCGGCGGAGCGGCTTGACCAGCCATGCCTGCGGAATCAGCGCGCCCGCGGCGAGGACGAGCAGCGGATATTCGTAGGTCCAGTCGAACACGATCGGCGCGACCAGCCCCGAGAACACGCCGCCGAGCGCGCCGCCGACCGCCATGGCGAGATAGAAGCCGGTCAGCCGGTCGGGCTCGGGACGCAGCGCGTACATCCGCGCGTGGCAGGCGACCGCGACGAGGAAGAGCAGCAGCATCCCGATCAGCGCGTTGACATAGGCCAGATCCTGATGCCCCGAGATCATCGTCGCGCCGAACATCAGGATCCCGATCGGCGCGACGCGGCAGAGGACGAAGGTCAGCCGCGGGCTCTCGCGGAACGCCACCGGGAAGCTCAGCAGATAGAGGCCGAGCGGAAGCACCCAGAGCATCGGCACCGCGACAATGTCGGTGGTGAGATAGGTGGTCGTCGCGAGCATCAGTCCCGAGGGCACGAAGGCGAGCACCACCCAGTGGAGCACGCGCCCGCGGCCCGGCGCCGGGCTGTGGTGGCGGACGTGGGGCACGTCGGGCGCGTGGCCGGGCAGCCGGGTCGCGCAGCCGGCGATCAGCAGAAATACGAGCGCATAGCCCGCGGTCCACAGCCAGCTCTGCCCCTTGAGCGCGAGGCCGGGCTCGACGAGCAGAGGATAAGCGATCAGCCCGCCGAAGCTGCCGATGTTCGAAGCGGCATAGAGCGCATAGGGATCGCGTCCGTGGCTCGCCGCGGCGTACCAGCGCTGGATCAGCGGCGCCTGCGCCGAGATCGCGAAGAAGAGCGGGCCGATCGAGGCGACGAGCAGCCACGGCACCCAGAGCGCGGGCTCGATGCTCTCGGGCGGCTGCGACGCCCGGAGCCCGATCGGCAGCCACAGCGCGGCGGCGGCGAGCACCCCGAGATGGATCGCCGCCTGCCGCCTGAGCGGCACCCGCCCCAGCCAATGCGCATAGGCGTAACCGCCGAGCAGCAGCGCCTGATAGACGAGCATCGCCGAGTTCCACACGGCGGGCGCGCCGCCGAGCCGCGGCAACGCCATGCGCGCGATCATCGGCTGGACGAGGAAGAGCAGGAACGAGCCGCCGAGGATCGCGGCGACGAAGGGCCAGCGGGGCGCGGCGATATCGATATCGGCCTGATCCACTGCCAGCGCGTCCTCCCCGGTCACGGCTTAGACCGGCCGGCTTGCGCCGCGATGAACGGGCCGCGCGATCCGCCAGGTGATGTGCGCGCGGAGATGCGGGGGCGCGGCGGGATGGTCGAAATCGTCGGCCTCGGCGCGCTCCATGCCGAGCCGCTCCATCAGGCTCCAGCTGCGAATATTGCCCGGTACGGTGATCGCGGCGACCGAGGGCACATCGAGATTGGCCCAGGCCCAATCGAGGCTCGCCTGCGCCGCCTCGGCAGCATAGCCATGGCCCCAGGCCTCACGCGCGAGACGCCAGCCGATCTCGACCTCGCCTTCGATCGGCGTGCCCGCGGGCCCGGGCTTCAACCCGCAAAAGCCGATGAACGCGCCGTCCTGCTTGCGCTCGACGGCCCAGAAGCAATGACCGATGCTGTCCTGCAACGCATTCTGGCGGTCGATCGCGGCGTCGGATTGCTCGCGGCTGAGGCGCGGGCCGAGGAATTGCATCACGTTCAGATCGTTGCACATCGCGTGGAAGGGCGCGCGGTCGCTATCCTTCCAGCGGCGCAGGATCAGGCGCTCGGTCTCGATCATGCCGGGCGATCGATTGCGTAGACGATCATCGCGCCGAACGGGTCGCCGGGCGCGTAATCGGGGTGGCGGAAGTCGAGATCGGAACGGCGGGCCATGCCGAGCCGCTCCATCAAGCCACAGCTGCGGGTATTGGCCCGAATCGTCCAGGCGGCGATCCGCGGGCGGGTCGTGTTGGCCCAGCCCCAGGCGAGGCTCGCCTCGGCGGCCTCGCGCGCAATCCCCTGCCCCCAGAATTTCTCGCCGATCCGCCAGCCGATCTCGAGCTCTTCGGGAACCGGCGTGCCGGGGTGCCCGCCGATGCGGACGCCGCAGACACCGGCGAGCTCGCCGGTCTCCCGCAGCTCGACTGCCCACATGCAATGGCCGAAGCGCGCTTGCTGATCGATCTGGCGATCGATGATCAGGTCGTGCTTCGCGCGCGGCACCGGGCCGCCGAAATGCTCCATCATCGCGGGCGTGTTGGCGAGCGCGTGGAAGACGGGCTTGTCCGCCTCGCGCCACGGGCGGAGCAACAGGCGCTCGGTCTCGATCATCCTATTCTCCGTCATCCCGCCGAAAGCCGGGATCCAGAGTTTCAAACGGGGCGGCAGAGAAACCCTGGACCCCGGCTTTCGCCGGGGTGACGAAAAAAGACGATCGCTTCACGCGCCCAGCAGGCGGGCCGCCAGCGGCGCATGATAAGTCAGCACGCCCGAGCAGCCGGCGCGCTTGAACGCCATCAGCGTTTCGAGGACCAGCGCGTCGCGCTCGCCGGCGCCGGCGGCCACCGCCGCTTCGATCATCGCGTATTCGCCGCTAACCTGATAGGCGAACACCGGCACCTGGAATTCGCTCTTCACGCGCAGGATGATGTCGAGATAGGGCAGCCCCGGCTTGACCATCACGCTGTCCGCGCCCTCGGCGAGATCGAGCGCGACTTCGCGGAGCGCCTCTTCGGCATTGGCCGGGTCCATCTGATAGGTCTTCTTGTCGCCCTTGAGCAGCCCGCGGCTGCCCACCGCGTCGCGGAAGGGGCCGTAGAAGCCCGACGCGTATTTGGCGGCATGGGCCATGATCTGGACGTTGATATGCCCATTCGCCTCGAGCGCGCCGCGGATCGCGCCGACGCGGCCGTCCATCATGTCCGAGGGCGCGACGATGTCGGCGCCCGCCTCGGCCTGAACCAAGGCCTGATCGACAAGCACTGCGCTGGTCTCGTCGTTGAGGACATAGCCCTGTTCGTCGACGATGCCGTCATGCCCGTGGCTGGTATAGGGATCGAGCGCGACGTCGGTGAGCACCCCGATATCGGGGACCGCATCCTTGATCGCGTGGATCGCGCGGCACATCAGATTGTCGGGATTGAGCGCCTCGCGCCCGTCAACGGTCCTGAGGCCGGCGGGCGTGTTGGGGAAGAGCGCGAGGCACGGGATGCCGAGATCGGCGGCTTCCCTGGCGCGCTTCGCGATGTCCTTGAGCCCCCAGCGCGACACGCCCGGAAGCGACGCGATCGGCTCCTCGGCGTCGCCTTCCGTGACGAAGAGCGGCCAGATCAGGTCGGCCGGCGTGAGAACGGTCTCGGCGTGCATCCGGCGGCTCCAGCCGGAGGCGCGGGTGCGGCGGAGGCGGAGCGCGGGATACTGACTCATGGCACGGCTATTGCGGCAAGCCCGGCAGCGGCGCAAGCGAGCCATTGAGCAGACCAGCGATCGATGTCATCCTGCCGTGGCAAATACAGGGGAGTCGATCATGAAGCTCCGTGCAATATTCGCCGCGTTGCTGACCCAAGTCCTTTTGTGCGCACCGGCTGCCGCGCAGACCCAGGCCCCGCCAAAGCCGGTTCTCTACCTTGCCGGGCTCGAATCCTATTCGGCCGGCGGCAAGAACTGGATTCGGCATAGATATGCGGTACTGAACGCGAACGCATTTCCGGCCGCGCTTTTTGCGCCCGCGCCCTCGCTTCCGCCCTGCGGCGCGAACGCCAATTCTTCGCGCACCTGGGTCGATTTCTTCGATGGCGCGGGCAAGCGGCTCTATGGCTTCTGCGCGCTGGGGGCGCCGGGGGACCTCAATTCGATCTGGTTCGCCACCGAAGAGGGCACGATCCCGCCGAGCTGGGTCTATATCGTGATCACCGATCGGCAGACCAACACCAGCTATCGATCGGGACTGGCCGAGACGATACTCTAGCCGGGCGCTCAGCCGTTGGG
>JAEWCK010000369.1 GCA_023390675.1 Pseudomonadota bacterium | reverse complement strand
GCCATCAGGAGCCCGATCGATGACCGAGTTTCCCATACGCCTGTTTTCCTCCGACGCCGAGGTCGCGCATCTCGGCGAAGGCTTGCTCGCGTGCAGCCTGAAGCGCGAGGAATGGACCCACGAGGCGCACCTCGCCGCCTGTCTCTATCTGCTCGCCGAGCGCCCCGACGTGAACATCGACGCCGAAATCGCCGGGCTCATTTCGCGCTTCAACGAGAGCGTCGGCGGGGTGAATGACGATGCCGGCGGTTATCACGAGACGATCACGCGCGCCTATGTCGCCGGGGTCCGGCTCTTCCTGCGCGCGCATCCGGAGGGCGGTCTCGCCGAGCGCGTCAACGCGCTGCTCGCCTCGCCGATCGGGCGGCGCGACTGGCCGCTCGGCTTCTACAGCCCCGATCTGCTCTTCTCGGTCCCCGCCCGTCGCGGCTTCGTCCAGCCCGATCGCGCGCCATTGCCCTAGTCGCGCTTGAACCCGTGGCTGCGATGCCAAACCAGTTGCTCGGGCGAGAGATCGGTGACTCCTGCGGTACGCGCCTGGCGCACGAAAGCCGCGTCGACGCCGTGGTTGCGCATCCGGATGAGGCCCTCCGCGCCCAGATCGATGACTCCGGCCGTCTTGATGCTGGTCACGAAGGCCGGCGTAACGTCGTGATTGCGCAGGCGGATCACGCTCTCGGCGTCGAGATCGGGCACCCCCGCGCGGCGCAGGTCGCGGATATAGGCGGCCGCGACATCGTGGTTGCGCAGGTGGATATAAGGCTCCGCGTCGCTCTCGGAGACCCCCGCGCCGCGCATCGAATCGATGAAGGCGACGCCGACGTCGGAAAGCGCGAGGCGAACGAGCTGGATGCCATCGGGACGCGCGATCCCGCGGCGCGCGATCTCGGCGGCGTAGGTGGGCGAGGCGCGGAAGGTGCAGTTCCCCGTGCCGCGCCCTTGGCCGGCGGTGCCGGTGCAATCGAGCGCGCCCGCATCGCGCGGGATCGTGAAATGTACGTCGGCCGTGTTCCTGCCGTTGAACAGCGCGGGGCGGACTCCCGGGATCTCGTCCATGTTCCCGCTGCGCAGCATCGAATTGGAGCCGATCGTCGCCTGGATCGTAAAATGCGGCGTCTTGCTGCCGGCATCGGTCGCACTCCAGGTGATCTGTGGCGCCTCCTGCGCCGCTGCGCCCGCGACTGGCGAGGCAATGGCAATCAAGATTCCGCTGATCCAGCGCATGGCTTTCCTCCCTTTTCAGGAAAGTGCAGCAAGCTGCGTGCCACGACCTAAACCGCAGAAAAGCGCGGTTTTGAGAGATTATAGGTCAGCGCTTCTGTTCGAAACCGGACAGAATCGTCCGCTTCCGGCCAGGTCAGGCGGCGCGCGACGCACCGGTCTGGTCGAGTTCGGTATCGACCAATGGATAGAGGATTTCGTTCTCGCGCTCGATCCGGTCGGCCAGCGCCGCGAAGATCGCTGCACATTCGGTGCGGAAACCGGCGGGATCGGTGGCGAGCGTGTCGACGTTCGACCATTTGGCGACGAACGCCTCATAAGCCGGCCCGATCTTGCCCATTTCCTCGAAGAAGCGCTGCGCGACCTGCGCGACGCCGCCGCGGCCAGACGCCATCAGCGAGGGATAGAGACCGCGATCCTCCTGTGCGAAATGGATCTTGAGCAGCCCGGTGAGCCTGGCGAGCTGGAGCGTGACCTTGAGCGCGTGGGTCCGATCGTCGGTCAGGCTCTCGGCTTCGGCGAGGATCTCGCCGGCGATCTTGAGCGCAGTATCGTGCTGACGCCGCAGGGTAGTCGTTCGCATCGAACCGGGCTCCTTTGGCCCGGCGAATAAAGGGTTATGATTGTCAAAAGGTTATTCAATGTCTTGAAGATCTCAGCTTGGCAGACGGCATAGGATCACGCCTTGCGCTCCGCCACATAGCGATCGATCACATGACCGAGCACGGTCATCGGCACGTTGCCGCCGAGCACGACCGCGTCGTTGAAGCCCTTGAAGTCATAGCGATCGCCAAGTTCGGCCTTCGCCTTGGCGCGTAGCCGCACGATCTCGCTCTGGCCGACCTTGTAGCCGCAGGCCTGGCCCGGCCACGAGCAATAGCGGTCGACTTCGCCCGAAACTTCCTCGATCGACGATCCGTTCGCCGTGACGAACCAGTCGATCGCCTGCTGCCGAGTCCAGCGCTTGGCGTGGAGCCCGGTGTCGACCACCAGCCGGCACGCGCGAAACCCCATCGACTGGAGATAGCCGAGCTTTTCCGCCGGATTCTCGGCATAGACTCCCAGCTCGTCGGCGAGCTGCTCGGCATAGAGCGCCCAGCCTTCCGAATAGGCATTGAACGCCAGGATCGAGCGGATCAGCGGCATCCGGTTGGCGTATTCGCCTTGCCAGACATGCCCCGGAATCGTTTCGTGATAGGCGAGATCGGGCAGGCTGAATCGCGTGTGGAGCGCCGTGGTGCGCAGGTTGATCCACATCTTGCCCGGGATCGTTCCGTCGATCGAACCCGCGCCGCCATAGGCGCCGGGCGCGCCGGGCTCCTCCTCGGGCGGCAAGCGCTTCACTTCGACATTGCCCTTCACCAGCGTGTGGAATGCCTGCGGCATCCGTCCGCGGATGTCGGCAATGCGCTCCTGCAGGAACTTGACGATCTCGGCGCGGCCGGGATCGCCCTCGGGGAAGGCGAAGCGTGGGTTCTTGGCCAGCGCCTCCATCCGCGCGCCGACCGAGCCCGTCGAATAGCCTTCCTTCTTGAGGATCGCGTCCATCTCGGTCTGGATCGCCGCGAGCTGGTCGAGGCCCATCTTGTGAACCTCGTCGGGCGTCATCGTCGTCGTGGTGCCCGCGCGCAGCGCCCAGGCGTAGTAGGCGTCGCCGTCCTTGAACTTCCAGACGCCTGCGTCGCTGGTCGCGCGCGCGCGATGATGCTCGAGTTCCTTGATCTGACGGTCGAGCGCGGGCGCGAGCTTGTCCTTGGCGAGCAGCCAGGCGCGTTCGCCGAAATCGCCGTCGAACCCCGCAGTGCGATTGGCGACCGAGGTGACCACGCCCCAACCGGCGGGATCGCCGCTCCGCGCGAGGCGAATCTGCTTGAGGCATTTGTCGAGCAGGAAGTCGGGCGCGATCACGCCCTTGGCCGCCGCGACCTTCAGCCGCGCGGTCTCGCCGTCCAGCTGCTCGGCATAGGATTCGAGCCGGTCGAGATAGGCCTCGCCGTCCTCGCGCGTGGCGATCTGGTGGTCGCTGTCGAGGAAGCGCGGCACATCGAGGAACGCGCCGACATTCTGCACGACCACATAAGGCGAGTTGCGCCAGCTCCCCACCGCGACGTCGCCATAGCCGAAGGCGAAGCCTTCGAGCGAATTGGCGAAGCTCGTCTGGATCACGTCGACATGCGTGCGCATCGCGGGGCTGAGCGCGTTCAGATCGAGCTTCGCGATGTCGGCGAGCGCCTTTTTGAGGTTCGCGACGATCTTCGCCTGCCCCTTGGGCGTGCGATCGGTGAGACGGTGCTTGAGTTCCGCGCGCTTGTCCTTGTCCACGCCGAGCGTGGTGGAGGTCTCGGGATAGTCGCGCAGCATCTGCTCGGCGACGCGGGCGATCAGCGCCTCGCCGTCGGCGTCGGATAGCGCGGCGCGCGCTGCGGCGGGGACCGCGGCGAGTGCCAGCGACGAGCCTGCGCCGAGCAGGATCTGGCGGCGCGTGTTTAGCATCTGGTTTACTCCCGGATCAGGCGGGTTCGACCTGGAGCGAGGCGCCGATCGCGCCGACGATCCGCACCGTGGCGCCGGCCGGAAGGTCGGGGCCGCTCGCCGGCCATTCGCCGTCGCCGACCTTCACCCGGCCGCGGCCGGCCTCGATCGGTTCGACAACGGTCACGGTCTGGCCGATCAGGCGCGCGATCCGGTCGTTGAGCAGCGGATCGGCGCTCGGCACGTCGCTGCGGCGATACCAGCTGCGCCCGATCGCGACTGCGGCGGCCGAGGCTGCGGCGAAGAGGAATACCTCCAGCACCGTGCCCAGGCTCGGCACGAGCAGCGTGACCACCCCCG
>JAEWCK010000366.1 GCA_023390675.1 Pseudomonadota bacterium | reverse complement strand
CTGCGCCCCTTCCTCACCTTCCGCATGCCCGCGCTGGCGACGATCCTCGCCGCGCTGCCGGCATGGCTGTCGGCGCGCTGGCTGCTCTTCGGCCTCGTCTTCCTCGTCGCCGCGGCGTGGTTCGCGCGGCTGCGCGCGGTCGTCGCCAGCCCGCTCCCCGCAATCGCTTCCGCGCTGCTCCTCGTCGCCTCGATGCTCGCCTTCCTCCAGGGCGATCTCGCCGCCTTCCACGAGATCTGGGCGGGGCTGCTCATCGCGCTCAGCCTTGCGCTGCGCCGCCCCGGCCGCTGGATCGAGGCGGTGGCGATCGCCCTCGCCGCCACGCTGATCCGCGAGACCGCGGCGCTCTATGTGATCGTGATGGGCGTGACCGCGTGGATCGAGGGCGAGCGGCGCGAGGCCTTGGGCTGGGGCGCGGCGATCGGCCTGTTCGCCGGCGCGCTCGGGCTCCATGCCTGGGCGGTGGCGGGAGTCACCGGGCCGCTCGACCCCGCCTCGCCGGGCTGGGCGGGGCTGCTCGGCTTCGGCTTCTTCGTGCATGCGATCGGGCTGGCGACGGCGCTCCAGCTCCTCCCCGTCTGGGCCGCGGCGTTGCTCGCGGGGCTGGCGCTGTTCGGCTGGGCGAGCTGGCGCGACTCGCTGGGCACGCGGATGACGCTCACGCTGCTCGCCTACGCCGCCGCGATCGGCATCTTCGCGCGGCCCGACACCTTCTATTGGGCGCTGATCGTCGCGCCGGTGTTCCTGCTCGGGCTGCTCTTCGTGCCCGGCGCGCTCAGGGACCTGTTCGTCCAGACGCTCGACAAGCCGCGCATAAGGGTGACAAGAGTTCCGCGATGAAACGCATCCTGCTGATCGTCGGCGGCGGCATCGCGGCCTACAAGGCCTGCGAGCTGATCCGGCTGGTCCGCAAGGCGGGGCACGAGGTCAAGTGCGTGCTGACCGCGGGGGGCGCGCATTTCGTCACCCCGATGACGCTCGCCGCCTTGAGCGAGAACCAGGTCTATACGACGCTGTGGGACCTGAAGGACGAGGCCGAGATGGGCCACATCCAGCTGAGCCGCGAGGCCGATCTGGTGGTGGTCGCCCCCGCCACCGCCGATCTGCTCGCGAAGATGGCCGCGGGCATTGCCGACGATCTCGCCACCACCTTGCTCCTCGCCACCGACAAGCCCGTCCTCGCCGCGCCCGCGATGAACGTCCGCATGTGGCAGCACGCTGCCACGCGCCGCAACGTGGTCCAACTTCGTTCCGATGGCGTAACGATCCTCGAGCCCGACGAGGGTCCCATGGCCTGCGGCGAGTACGGCCCCGGCCGCCTCCCCGAACCCGAGGCGATCCTCGCCGCGATCGAGCATGCTCTGGGTGTAAACCAGATGCTAAACCAAAAGCACATCCTCGTCACCGCCGGCCCCACCCACGAGCCGATCGATCCGGTCCGCTACATCGCCAATCGCTCCTCGGGCCGCCAGGGCTATGCCATCGCCCAGGCCCTGGCCGCGCTCGGCGCCAGGGTCACCTTGGTCTCCGGCCCCGTCGCCTTGCCCACCCCGCCGGGCGTCACCCGCATCGACGTCGAGACCGCGCAGGAGATGGCCAACGCCGTCGCGCAAGCCTTGCCCGCCGACGCCGCCATAATGGTCGCCGCAGTGGGCGACTGGCGCGCCGATGCCGCGGACCAGAAGATCAAGAAGCAGGGCGCCCCCCCATCGCTCCAGCTCAGCGAGAACCCCGACATCCTCGCGATGCTTGCCGCCAGCCCCCACCGCCCGCGCCTACTCGTGGGCTTCGCCGCCGAGACCGAGCAGATGATCGAACACGCCACCGCGAAAAGGACTCGCAAGGGCGCGGACTGGATTGTCGCCAACGACGTTTCGGGGGATGTGATGGGCGGTGAAGCCAATACCGTCCACCTCGTCACCGCCGGCGGCGTGGAGAGCTGGGAGAAGCTCCCCAAGGCCGAAGTCGCCCGCCGCCTCGCCGAACGGATCGCCGATGCGCTTTAGGCCCGCCTTGCTCCTTGCCGCGCTGGCGCTCGCCGGCACGGGAGTCGCCGCGCCTATGCCCGCCGCCAAGGGCCTCTATGCCGAGCGTTTCGGCAAGACCTCGTCGCGCAAGGTGCGCACGCTGATCGTGGTGCTCCATGGCGACGCACCCATCACCAGGCCCAGCGATCACTATGCCTTCGCCCGCGCTGCCGCCGCCGCAGTGCCGAACAGCATCGCGGTCGGGCTGCTCCGCCCGGGCTATGAGGATGCGCGCGGCCACCGTTCGCCCGGCGAGCGCGGGCTGACCACCGGCGACAATTACACGCCGGACCGCATCGGCGCGGTCGCCGCCAGCATCCGCTCGCTCCAGAAGCGCTACCGCAACGCGCGGACCGTGCTGGTCGGCCATTCGGGCGGTGCCGCCATCGCCGCCGATCTCGCCGCGACCTATCCGGGGCTGGTCGACGGAGTCGTGCTCGTCTCGTGTCCCTGCACCCTCCCCGAATGGCGCATCCACATGAAGAAGGTCGCGCCGACGCCGCTCTGGGACCAGCCCGTCGCGAGCCTCGATCCGATCAAGCTGGTCGGCGGTATCGCGCCGGGGCTCCGCGCCGCGATCCTCGTCGGGATGGAAGACGCGACGACGCCCTCGCGCTTCTCGCGCACTTATGCCGAAGCGCTGACGCTGCGCGGCATCGCCACCGATTTCCGCATCGTACCCGGCAAGGATCACGAACTGCTCGGCGATCCCGAAGTGATGGCCGCGACGCAACGCCTCGCCGCCTCGCTTCCGCCCAGGAGGCGCTCCTGATGCTCCCTCCGATCCGCATCGCGCTCCAGCGTCTGCCCCACGGCACCGGCCTCCCCCTTCCCGCCTACGCCACGCACGGCGCGGCGGGGATGGACGTGGTCGCCGCCGAGGATCTCGTCCTCGCGCCGGGCGCGCGCCACGCCGTCGCCACCGGCTTCGCGATGGCGATTCCCGAAGGTTTTGAAGTCCAGGTCCGCCCGCGCTCGGGGCTCGCGCTCAGGCACGGTATCACCTGCCTCAACACGCCCGGCACGATCGACAGCGACTATCGCGGCGAAGTGAAGGTGATTCTCGCCAATCTGGGCGATGCGCCCTTCCCGATCGCGCGCGGCGACCGGATCGCGCAGCTCGTTCCAGCGCCGGTCCAGCGCGCAACGCTCGACGAAGTCGAGTCGCTCGACGAAACCGTGCGCGGGGCAGGCGGCTTTGGATCGACGGGCACATGATCGCCGGCCTTGCCCTGATCGCAGTGGCCCAGGGGGCTCCGATAAATTGGGATGCGCTCCCGGCACTCCCCTATCGCGCGCCGCCGATCGTCACGCCAGACATCCAGTCGTTCGTCGAACGCGAAGTGCGAACGCGCAAGTGCAAGGCCGATGGCGGCGCCCTGCGCGTAGACGTCGCGGTGCTGGTCGACGAGACCAACGGCATCCGCACCACCGTGCCCCGCGCAATCCAGTGCCCCACGGTCGAGCAATATGCCGCCGCGCTCGTCGCCGGCTTCGCGCGCAACAACCTGCTCCCCCGGCAGAATCCGGGCGAGCAATGGTACCGGACCAGCCTGACCTTCCCCGTCGGCAAATGACGCTGAGCGACGCCGAGCTCGAACGCTATGCCCGCCATATCGTGCTGCGCGAAATCGGCGGCGGCGGCCAGGCGCGGCTGAAGGCCGCGAGCGTCATTATCATCGGGGCCGGCGGGATCGGCTCGCCGGTGATCCAGTATCTCGCGGCCGCCGGTGTCGGGCGCCTGACCATCGTGGACGACGACTGCGTCGATCTCTCCAACCTCCAGCGCCAGACGCTGTACGTCACCGCCGATCGCGGTCAAGCCAAGGCCAGCGTCGCCGCCGCGCGCGTCGAGGCGCTAAACCCGCATGTGCATGTCGTCGGCGTCGAGCGGCACATCGATCGCCATAGCGTCCACAATCTGCTCGAAGCGCACGACGTGGTCGTGGACGGCTGCGACAATTTCGAAACGCGCCTCGCGGTAGCCGACGCGGCACTCGACCTGCGCATCCCTCTCGTCTCCGCGGCTGTCTCCGAATTCGAAGGCCAGCTCGGCGTGTACCGCGGCTGGGAGGCGGACAAGCCCTGCTATCGCTGCTTCGTCGGGCAGGATCCGTCGCGCGAAGGCATCAGCTGCGCCGAACAGGGCGTGCTCGGCGCCCTCACCGGCGTGATGGGCAGCCTTGCCGCGCTCGAGGCGATCCGCTCGATCGTCCCCTTTGGTGAGGATAGCGCCGCCAGGCTCCTCCTCGTCGACGCGCTCGCGCTTCGCTTTCGCACGCTCGCGCTGCCGAAGGACCCCGGCTGCCCCGCTTGCCGACGCTGACTGGACAGCCGTTCGCGCTTGCGCCACGGAGCCGGACATGACACGCGTCCTCGTGACCGGTTCGGCCGGCTTCATCGGCTTCCACACCGCAAGCCGGCTGCTCCAGGCCGGCGCGACCGTGCTTGGCGTCGATAATTTCAGCGATTATTACGATCCCGCGCTCAAGGAAGCGCGCAACGCGGTTCTCGCCAATCATCCCGATTTCCGCGTCGAGCGCCTCTCGATCGACGACATGGCGGCCTTCGGCGCGGCCTGGGCCGAATTCCGGCCCGATACGGTCATCCACCTCGCCGCTCAGGCCGGGGTACGATATTCGATCGACGCGCCCGAGACCTATGTCTCGGCCAACCTCGTAGGCACGTTCAACGTGCTCGAACTCGCGCGCCGCCATCCGGTCCGGCATCTGCTCGCCGCCTCGACGAGCTCGGTCTACGGCGCGAATACCGACATGCCCTTCACCGAGACGCAGCGCACTGCGTCGCCGATGAGCTTCTATGCCGCGACCAAGGGCGCGGGTGAGCTGATGGGGCACAGCTACGCGCATCTCTATCGCACGCCGATGACCTTCTTTCGCTTCTTCACGGTCTATGGGCCGTGGGGCCGGCCCGACATGGCGCTGTTCAAGTTCACGCGCGCGATCCTTGCCGGTGAGCCGATCGAAGTGTTCAACGACGGGGCGATGGCGCGCGACTTTACCTTCATCGACGATCTCGCCGAGGCGATCGTCCGCCTCGCCGACGCAGTGCCGGGCGCGGAGCCGGTCGAGGGCGACAGCCTGTCGCCGGTCGCGCCATTCCGGATCGTTAATATCGGCGCGGGCCGGCAGACGGCGCTGATGGACTATATCGCCGCGATCGAGGCTGCGCTCGGATGCGAGGCGATCAAGCATTTCCTGCCTATGCAGGCGGGCGACGTTCCCGCGACCGAGGCCTCGTCGGCGCTGCTCCGGCAGCTGACGGGCTATGCCCCGTCGACGCCGCCAAGCGTCGGCGTTCCCGCGTTCGTCGACTGGTATCGCGCGCACTACGCGCGCTGAGCCTTCGCCTTCGCCGATATGACAAGGCCGGGAAAGCCGCCTCTTGCGAAGGCGGCCTCCCCGGTCTCGTGTCGCGGCTTCTCCCTTAGAAGTGGAAGCCGATCGAACCGCGGATGCTGCGGCTCGAAACGTCGTCGCGCCACACGGTGGTCTCGCCGGCGACCGAAAGGTCGACCGAACCGGTGTTGACCGTCAGGCCGCCACCGACTTCCGCCCATTCGCGGTCCTGCGAGCTCAGCCGGAACAGCGCGCCCGGCGAGATCGAACCGACGAAATTGGCCGAGAAGAGCGACGGACGATCGCCGAAGTCGTGGACATAGGTGCCCGTCACGAACGGCTTCACCCGCATGCCTGACCCGGAAAGCGTCAGGCCCCCACGCAGCTGCGAGCTGTTCACCGGCTTGCGATCATAGTTGAGCGCGACCGGCCCGCCATATTCCCGCGTCCGCGAGAAATCGATGAAGGTCGTGCGCCAAGCCACCCGCGGCTTCACGGCGATGGAGCCGAGGTCGAACTTGTAGCCCAGCCCCGCTTCGCTCGTGAAGGCAAGCGCATTGTCGTCCGCGCGGAGCGTGTAGTTGTTCCCGACGAACGACACCGTGCGCCGCGTCCTGCTGTCGAGCAGGCCGAAGCTCATCTGCGTATCGAGCGTGAAGCCACTCGCGGCCTGGTACTTGCCGTAGAGCGTGTACTGCAGCAGGTCCGCGGCTGCCGAATGGGCCGCGACGGCGCCGTCGCTGTCCATCTTGGCGTACGACATCGCGAAGCCGATCGCGCTCTCGTCGTCGAGCAGCGCCTCGACGCCGCCGGCGATATACCAACCGTCGAAATTGTCGCGCCCGGTGGCGATCGCGGCCGGCATCGGCGCGCTGTCTCCGTCGACGTAACCGCCGCCAATGAACGCGCTCAGATTCTCGGGCAGCGCGCCCTCCTCGACCGTTGCCTGCTCGTTGCCGCCGAGCATGCGCGGCGCGGCGAGGTTCGACGTGTCGACGAGCGCGGTCGAGGCGACACGCATCGGCTGCCCGATTCGCGCCACCGTGCCGCCCGACGAACGCGGATCGAGCGTCTCGAGGCGATCGCGGATCATCCCCGAAGTCGAATCGACCATCGCCGTGCCGAGTCCGCGCACCGTGGTTTCGGTGGTCGGCGCGAGCCCTTCGAGCGTCGAGCGGATCGTCGCGGCGTTCTGCAAGTCGAGCGGTCCGTAGATCGCGTCGTAGGCGCCGACCGCCCGGTTCTGGTCGAGGAGCGACGCATAGTTCGCCTGCACCGCCGAGTTCGCATCGATCACGGCGCGATAGCTGCCCGCGACGATCGAGAGCTGCACCGCAGTTGGGAAGTAGGTCAGACGCGGGCTCAGGATAGCGCTGATCGCGTTGGTGGACTGGAACGTGCCGGTCACCCCTCCCTGCGCGGAAAGAACCGTCCAGTTCTGTCCAGCGCGCAGCGTGTCGGTGAAGTTGACCACGAGCCGGCCGCCGATATTGGCGATGCCGTTGGTCGCATTGACCCCGTTGAACGTGGTCGCCTGCACGCGGATCAGGTCCGAAGCTCCGGTGTTCGACAAGTCGACCAGATAGGTCGATGCCGAAGCCAGGATCAGATTGCCTCTGAAGGTCAGCGTGCCGGTCGTGCCCGCCGTGCCCGGCGCGATCGTGCCCGCCATGTTGGTGAAAAAGGGCGCGTTGATCGTGCCGGTGCCGTTGAGGCCGCCCGTGATCATCAGATATTCGGGCGTGGTCAGCGTGCCGTTGACCTGCATCGTGCCGGTCGCCTGCGTGACGTCCATCAGGCTGGTGAGCGAACCCGCGGCCGTGATGTCGAGCATCGCGTTGCCGCCCGCCATGGCGAAGCGGTCAACCGTCACTGCCGAGCTGAGCGTCGTCGTGCCCGCCGCTGCGAGCGTCACGTCGAAATATTTCGGCGCGGTGCTGGTCAGGCGATTGCCGTTGTCGTTGTTGGGCACGAAGTTGGTCGCGCCCGGCAGCCCGTTGGCGAGCGTCGCCGCAGGAAGCGCGAGCGTGGTCACGCCGCCGCCCTGCGCCGTGAGCTCGGCATTCTCCTTGCTCAGCACCTGGTTCGACTGGCCGTCGAGCGTGGTGATCGAAACGCTGCCCTTGTCGTCGGTGAGGCCGCCGGTTGTAAGCAGCGCCGGCTCGTCGGTCGCCTGGCCGATCGGCGTCGCGGTGACGGTTTCGGTGCCGGTCGCGACATTGTAGCAGTCGCTGACGCCACCCGACTGGAAGCACGCCTGGCCCCAGCCCGGCGTATTGGTGTTGCCCGTGCCCGGACTGTTCGGAACGCCGTTCACAGCGCTCGTGCCGCTGATGACGTAGTAATTGGGATCGAGGTTGGTCACCCAGTGCGTCGGGTCGGTCCAGTTGCCGTTGCCGGCGACCGACGAGACATAATGATAGGGATTGTTGGCCGCGACCCAGTCCCAATAGAGATAGAGCGGCTGGTAGAAGCTCGCGGTGCCGTAGCTGTTGGCCGGTTGGCCGTTGAAGAACCGGTCATAGCCGCCCGAGAGCACGCCGATGACGAGCTGTTTGGCATAGGTGTTGTCGAGGATCAGCGGCCCGCCCGAATCGCCCTGCGACGTGATGCCTTCCTTGGGCAGCGCGTTGTCGCGCCACGCGTTGAAGTCGTACGGGCTTGCCGACGCCGTGCCGCGCCGGGGGTCGTCGAAGTCCATCCAGTAGAGATTCTGCGGGTTGGTCGTCGAATTGCCGCCGAACAGGAAATTCTCGAACTCGTCGAGCGAGGCGAGGCCGCCGATCATGTTCTCGGCGATGCGGCGGCGATAGTCGATCGGCGCGGCGCCAGTCTGGCCGGTGCCGTTGTTGCCATAGCCCTCGATCGTCACGTGGTAGCCCGAGCCCGCCGCCGTGGCAGTCGCCGGCGCGGGCAGCTGCGAGAAGAGCAGCGCCCAGGTCGGCACGCCCTTGGCCGGCGTGTCGAGCGAGGCCATCGCGACATCGCCATAGAGGAAGCCCGCGGCGTTTGGCTCGGTCGAGAGCGGATTGTAGGCGACGTAGTTCACGTCGTAGAGATTGCGCGCGATGTTGGTCTGATACTTGGTCGCGCCGCTCAGATAGCCGCCGAACGCGCTCGCGCCCGCGGCGTTGTTGTTGCTGCCGAAGCCGAACGCGATCGGCTGGCCGCCCGAATTCTCGCCATAGGCGTTCGCCGCCCGCTCGTTGACGCAGTGCGCCGCGAAGATGACGGTACGCGGATTGATCAGCGTGCCGGTGCAGAGGCCGATGAACCCGTTTTGCTCGTCGACGATCATCTGGCCGACGCCGGTAACGTTGTTCGGATCGAGCGCCGTGGTCGGCGTGCCCGGATTGGCGATCAGGATGTCCGAGACGGGCGCGGTCTGATCGGGGCCGTTATCCTGGGCCGAGCGGACCGTGTCGGCGATCGTCGGGCGATCGTCCTGCGCGGTCAGCTCGCCGCCCGTCGGACGGTCGATCACCGGTCCAGCGACATCCTGCGCGAAGGCCGTGCTGGCGCAAGACAGGCTCATGCCGGCCGCAGACGCCAGCAGCGCGGCCCGAACGGCGCGCGAATTGCGTACGAACTTCATTTGAAATCCCCTTTTATGAGAGCGTCCCCACCGACTCCCTGAAATTTCAGGCTATTACCTCTATACGCGCCGTCAAGCTCTTGTTGCGTTGCAACTCGTATCGCTTGTGCAACAACCTGTGCCGTCGAGGCGCATTCGGGAAAAATGTGCGCGTCGAGACGCCACTTGTCCTCCATTTCGGGTACATTTGCTGCGATCTACGGAACAGGCACGTGCGCGAAGGGGTTTTACTGTGGCCCTGCGGACACAGCGTCCGCCTGTTCAGGAACAACGCCATGGCAGGTCTGCTCAGCTCCCTTTTCGGCTCGGATTCGAGCACCGAATCGCACAACGCCCACGTCCCCGCCTCGACGCTCGACGACCATCAGGACGGCGGCGGCCAGGGCGCGCAGAGCTTTGACGAAACGGGCGCCAATCGTGGCGACGACGGCTCGGGCGAGCCGACGACGAGCGCGCCGATAGGGCATCCGACCTATACCGAGCCGACACCCCAGTCTGGCGACGCCGACGCGCACGGATTCTGAGACCGCGGAACGATTGGGGCCGCACGCGCTTCCCCGGCTTTTCGCCGCCTGATAGATGTCGGGGCGCATGCACGGCCCGGTCGATATCGATCCATATGAGGTGCTCGGCCTGAGCCCGCGCGCCGACGATGTCGTGGTGCGCGCCGCGTGGATGGCGCTCATGCGCAAATATCACCCCGACACGAGCACCGCGCCGGACGCTGCCGAGCAGGCTGCAAGGATCAACGCGGCGTTCAAGCGGCTCGCGCCTCCCGAAGCGCGCGCCGCCTATGATCGCAGCCGCGC